>JAGLQR010000113.1 GCA_023136725.1 Candidatus Aminicenantota bacterium | reverse complement strand
AGGTATCTTTCTCCTGCTATTGATGGAAAAGATACTTCGATTTATGAATGGTTCGGATGCGGGGAAATAGAAACTGGTAATATGGCCAGTGCTATCTATATATCACATCCTGTATTCAGGAAAATAAAGTATTGTTTTGATAAAGAGAATCTTTATTTCAATATTGAGATGAAGGAAGAGGCCGTAAAGTATAGGTCCGGAAATCTTTCATTTGAACTGAATATTGAGAACAAAGATATAAGGTCAACAGTTTATCTTGAGCATGGTGATCATGAACCTGAATGTTTTTTCGGTGACATACTCGAATGCCGTATACCATTTTTTGTTTTTGATGGGAAAGAGGGTGATGAGCTGAAGATCATTTTCACTGTAAAGAATGGGGATGATATATCTTCCCTATTCCCGGGTGAGGATTTTCTTAACATCAGGATCCTTACAGAAAGGGATTATGCAAAGAACTGGACTTTATAAATAGTATCCTCTTCTTAATATAATTAACATTTGTTCCTCCGTCCCCAAAAAATATAGACAGTTAATGGGAGGGGGTGGATTTGGTGAGGCAGGATTTGCAGATCCCTTTGAAATAGAGGTGTTGTTCTGTGACCTTATGCTCTTTCAGTCCGGGGATGTCCATTGCTGTCAGATCTGTTTTCAGGTCGTAAATATTTAAGCATTGTTCACATTTGAAATGAGTATGTATCGATGTGTCAGCATCATATCTTGTTTCTTTTTCATCGATAGTTATCATTATTGCTATCCCTTTCTCCATAAAGAGTTCAAGGGTGTTATAAACAGTTGTTTTGGAAAAGGTGGGTATAACCGGGAGCAACTCTTTGTAGATCATATCAACTGTCGGATGATTCTTCTTCGTTACCAGATATTCATAAACTTTAATACGCTGATAAGATGGTTTTATTCCATGAGTGATAAGGTGTTGGCTTATATTCTGTATCATAAGACACCTACTCTTTTATAGAATAGAAACAATTTTTCGGAGAATATATCTTTTCCTCTTTTTTAAGTTTCTTTATTGCTTTATCAACTTCTTTCTTATCGATACCAGCGAGATCTGCAATTTCTTTTCCTTTCAAAGGCTGATCTGATTTTTTTAAAGTTTCAAATACTTTTTGTTCAAATTCCATGATTTCTCCTAAGAATTAACAATATTAATATAGTTTAATATCAATTATATGTCAATCTGCTAATCTATTGAATTCCAGGTCATACTGAAATAGAATGGTTATATGGATTTTAAGCTCAAGTCAGATTTCAAACCCCGTGGTTCACAGCCGGAGGCTATTGACAGGCTTATGGACGGGATCAAAAAAGGGCTGAAATATCAAACCCTTCTCGGAGTTACTGGCTCGGGTAAAACTTTCACCATTGCGAATGTGATCGAAAAGGTAAAGAAGTCGACCCTTGTTATTGCTCATAATAAAACTCTTGCTGCTCAACTTTATAGTGAATTTAAAGAATTTTTCCCCGACAATAAAGTTGAATTTTTTGTATCATATTATGATTATTATCAACCGGAATCCTATATCCCTCAGCGTGATCAATATATAGAAAAGGATGCCCAGATAAATCCGAAAATAGAACAGATGCGACTGGAGGCAACCGCCTCTCTCATGATGCAGAAAGATGTTATTGTTATTGCGTCTGTATCAGCGATCTATAGTGTTGGCCGCCCCGATTATTTTGAAGGGATGGGCTTCGAGCTTAAAAAGGGAGCAAAGATAAATCGTGATGATATTCTTGAAAAACTTGTAAACATACAGTATCAGAGAAATGAATTTGAGCTAGTCCCCGGCAGATTCAGAGTAAAGGGTGATACTATAGACCTTTTCCCGGGATATTATCATAATATGGTCAGGATCGAAATGTTCGGAGATGAGATCGAGAGGCTTGTCGAAGTGGATAAAATAACCGGAAAGGAGATCAATGAAAAAGATAACTATTATGTGTTCCCCGCCCGCCATTTTGTTATTCCTGAAGATGTAATAAGCAATTCTATCAAGAATATCCGCAAGGACCTCGACAAGAGGCTTCCTCAACTGGAAATGGTCGAAGCGCACCGCCTGAAGCAGAGGACCCTCTATGATATAGATATGATCGAGGAGACCGGATTCTGCAAGGGGATCGAGAATTATTCTGTTTATTTTGACGGAAGGAAACCGGGTGAAAGGCCCTATTCTCTGCTCGATTATTTTAAGGATTTCCTCATCGTCATAGACGAAAGTCACCAGACCATCCCTCAATTACACGGGATGTACAATGGTGATTATTCGAGGAAAAAAAATCTTATTGATTTCGGATTCCGTCTGCCGAGTGCTTTTGATAACAGGCCTTTAAAGTTTGAAGAATTTGAGATCTATATGAGAAATAATAAGGTCATTTTTGTTTCGGCAACTCCCGGGCCTTACGAGAGGATAGAGTCAGGAAGGATCGTAGAGCAGATAATCAGGCCGACCGGACTTATAGATCCTGAGGTCGAGGTGAGACCGTCGAAGGGCCAGGTTGAGGATATAGTAATTGAAATAGAGAGAGTGATATTCCGTGGAGATAGGGTATTACTGACAACTCTGACAAAGCGTCTTGCTGAAGAGTTAACAGAATTTCTTGCTGAGAAAAAGATAAGGACGAGGTATATGCATTCAGAGATCGAAACTCTGGAGCGGACTGAGATCATCCGTGAATTGAGGCTTGGAAGCTTTGATGTCCTGGTCGGGATAAACCTGCTCAGGGAGGGCCTTGATATTCCCGAGGTTGGATTTATCGGTATACTGGACGCTGACAAAGAGGGATTCCTGAGAGATACAAAAAGCCTTATTCAGATAATAGGAAGAGCTGCAAGGAATGTTAACTCAAAAGTCGTATTGTATGGGGATAAATTAACTGATTCCATGAAAGGGGCAATAGCAGAAACAAATAGAAGAAGACAGCTCCAGCAGGCATACAATGAGCGTGAGGGGATCACTCCTCAGACGATCATAAAACCGGTCAAAGAAAAGCTGGTGATTGTTAAGGATACAAAACATATCCCCAAGAAAGATGTTCCTTCAATGATAAAAAATATTGA
Source organism: Candidatus Aminicenantota bacterium (assembly GCA_023136725.1). Taxonomy (GTDB): domain Bacteria; phylum Acidobacteriota; class Aminicenantia; order UBA2199; family UBA2199; genus UBA647. The sequence goes on along the minus strand of JAGLQR010000113.1, from coordinate 3,056 downwards.
GAAAGAAATGTATAAAATGGCCGATCAACTCGATTTTGAGGCAGCCATTATGTTGAGAGAACAGGTTAAAAGGTTAAAAGAGAGGCTCCGTTAAGAGCCTCCCCATTTTTTTCAATTGTATTTCTTTATATTCAACAAATAAAATCGGTCTGTGATTCTGTAAATTCTTTTGTTTCTCAGGGCGATCACTGTGCCTCAACTGCGGGCTCGGATATTTTAAACATCCCGCTTTTCCCTGAATATTTACCATCGCTTGTTTTAATTTCTACAAAGATGTCAAATGTGTTGTATATGCTTGAAGGAGTCCATGATGAAACGCCTGTATTTTTCATGTTGGTTCCTATGATTGCAACAGGGTTTGAATTGCCAATGTAGTAAACATAGATCCAGACCCATTCGTAATCGCCGAAATTTTTATCCCACCTGATTTCTATCGGTTTGTATATCTGGTAAGTAGCATTGTTTACAGGTTTTGAAATTATGATCTTAGTAAATTTTATAGCATATCCAATTACCGGTTTTTTAGAAAGTTTTGGATTAACAGCAATGAGACTTAAATTCTTCTTTTTTACATGAAAAACACCACTTTCATCATAATAATTATTATCTTTTGTTTTAACAAGTATCACATATTCTCCAATATCTGTATTATTGATCAAATTCTGTTTCCATAGGAATTGTCCTGTTGTACCGGATGTAATAGTATTTGTTGAATCTGTAATATTATATATCTTGATTGTTCCTGTCTTATTGAACAACCTGATCTTCACTTTGGGGCCTATCTCTCCTGATACCGTCCATTTTATCATATAGCCGTTATTTCCGCCATGATATATTGTGAATCCGTTTCCCGGTTTATCCACATGGATCCCTGTCGCTGCAGGTATTGCAATTACCATCAAAAACACTGTTACAAAAGTTATTGATTTTTTCATTTCTACTCCTTTAGGAATTATCCTGTATATTAATTTGTTTTATTTAATTCTCTACCAATAAACCATCCTTCCTGAACATATCTTCACTTCACCCGGGATTGTAATTGATTCAGGCTCAGCTATCTGGAGGTAGCATTCTTTGTATATCTGTTTAACACCCTTTATTTTGAAAAAAACCCAAGTTTTTATCAGAGTTGATATCTTTCAGCTGTATTGGTTCATATATCAGTTAATAATTTTTAGTTCTTGGTACATCTTTGCCAACTATATTTTCACCGCTTAAATGAAAGGCAGTCGAGCCATGATTGTTTGAGTAATCTTCTTCAAGTATTGTTCTGTTTTTATTCACATCAATATCCGGGTATTTCATTCCCAAGCATGCATATCTGTGAGTAAATTCAAATGTTATACTCTCACCGATTTTAAGCCCCTGCTCACAAACTTTATATTTTCTTCCCTGGGCGATCAAGGGGCATGTATGCCAGTTGCAATCAACTTCAAATTTCCCTGAGTCAGCATGTCCTACATTCTTTATTGTAACTCTGATCTTGCATTTCTGCTGTATGGTTTTTTTATAGTCAGGAGTATGGATCTGGGTAATCTTAAGATCAGGGCCCCTCACGATCATTTTGAATACTGCCGTATTGTTCGTCCTGTCTGAATCCTTAGTGAATTTATCTTCATCTACAGTGACTGTCCATGCGATATATCCGACACCTCTCGGGTTGAGTTTTTTTGACATGTAACGACTTCTTCCCGGTTTAAGATCAGTTATGGTCCATTGATCCGTCTTTGTCTGTCCCATATATACCCTTAATTTGAAGGGAACAGGAGTGGCTTTCCCGAGGTTTTCCACTTTAAACTTAACATAGGTATTCTGATTTATGGCAGGAGATTCCGGAATTGGAATAATGCTGATCTTCAGGTCGGGACTGGGAAGCATTTGAGCCTGCATTGTCCCAACAGGTGCAAATTGCATCATAACTTTGAAAACTTCGCTTACTCCCGTTATGGATTCATCCTGAGTTTGCACTTTTATTTTGTAAATTCCGGAATTAACATCATTGGGTAAGGTCCAATTGAGAGAGCCATTAGTTGCAACATTGTTATTAATGCTCCGTATAAATGTGCTACCTGTTGAATTGAATAGTCCTACCTTAAGAGGTCCGGCTACCGTTCCTGTTGAATTCCATTCGATAGGGCAGGTCCCGCCCAGATTTACAGGGAAGTTGAGTGTGGGTTTTGTGACATCTATTGAGCCTGGCGGTGGAGCACAGTTTGATATGGTGAATATGCCACTGTCATCAGTTTCCTGGTTGTCGAGGGTTCTAACCCTTATTACATATTGTCCTGGTGGAATATTGGTAGGTATGATCCAATTGTACGAACCGTCATTTGGTGTGCTGTTGTTAATTGGAAGGATCTGTGTTGTTACTGTATGATCGAACAACCTTATTTTTACATCCGCATGATCCTTCGGGGTCTCATGCCAAACAATATTGACAGTGTCTCCTGTACAAAAACCAACACCCGCAGTTGGAGATGTAATAGATAAAACCCCGGCATTGACCATCCAAGAAACAAAAAATATTGCCATAAAAACATAAATTGATCTTTTCATTCTATCCTCCTATATTAATTCATTTATGAATTATTATTATTTATCTAAGGTAAAATCTTTCACCTATTGCAACTATTTCTTTTGGGCATCTGACAGATTCGATCCTTATGCGGTAGTATGTTCCGGTAGGAATAGGATCGAGAGTCGCACCTCTGTTTGAGTAGATTGTCCAATTTACATTCTTATCATGTGTACTGGGGAATAGGACCTCATACTGGAGCCAAATACTGCCGGATTGCCTTTGGAGTATTATTTTCACATCCCCATGAAATCCGGGTGAATTGTTCCATCTTATATTCAGGTTGTCTCCCGGTCTTTTTTCACCTCCGTTAGGTGCTATCACTTCAAGGATTTGAGGGGCTCTGTGCCTGTATATTTTCTCTTTCGGTGCGGACGGATTGAATGCTTCCACCTGAATTATACCTATGTTCGGTTCTTTATTGTTCTCAATTTTGAACGGGGCACTATCTCCGGTTACTTTATTGTTTATGGATCTTACT
>JAGLQR010000112.1 GCA_023136725.1 Candidatus Aminicenantota bacterium | reverse complement strand
TTGATTATTATCGTTTTTTTAATAATCCCTGCTATTCCTCTGGAGAAAACCGAGAATTTTGTCTCTTTATAAGATTCGGCTCTGAGCATTTCAGCAATTCCCGGCAGTTCTGTATCACACAACGATCTGGTTACTTCAGGAGTGATGTCTCTTTTAGAAATCCCGGTGCCTCCTGTTGTAATAATATAATCTTTATCAAGGTTCCACTCTATCTCTTTCTTCAATAAAGCTTTTTCATCAGGAACCACTGTTAAGCTCACAATCGAACTGATCCCGCTCTTCTCGATTATCTCTTTTATTTTCGGACCGGACCTGTCCTCATACTCTCCCGAATATGCCCTATCCGAAGCTGTAATGACCGCTATCTTCAGCACCTATTCTCCCCCCTTTTATGACTTTTGCAAAAATTCCTTCTGTCGGCATTATACATTCCCCGACTGCATCATATATGGCACAGCCTGAATGGCACTCCTTACCAATCTGAGTAACTTCCAGCAAGGTGTCACTTATGGATATCATTCCGCCGACTCGAACTTTGCTCCAGTCTATCCCTCTTGTTATAATATTTTCACCAAAATCTCCATTCTTTATAATCAGATCTCCCGCTCTCTCTCTCATTTTATTAATAGATTCCAGAGCAAGAAAAGATACCTGCCTGTGCCATTTCCCGGCATGAGCATCACCTTCAATCCCGTGATCCTCTACAAGCCTTGCTATCTTCATTGGGTGCTTCTGCACCCCTTTCTCACTTGAAATATTAACTGATTCAATACTGAAGTTCACTTTTTGTTTTCTCCTCTAATTTTATCTCAGAAATTATCATATTTTTATCTACCGCTTTGCACATATCATAAATGGTCAATGCTGAAACAGAAACAGCTGTCAGTGCCTCCATCTCAATACCTGTCCTGCCATCACAAACAGCTTTCGATTTTATTAATATTCCGTCACTTTCGATTTCGAATTCAATATCTATTTTATTGATAGTAATGTTGTGGCAAAGAGGAATCAGCATAGAAGTTGATTTTGCACCCGAAATTCCCGCCACTCTGGCCACTGACAAAACATCACCTTTGCTGATAAGATTCTCTCTGATCAGATTCAGAGTATCAGCTGCAAGAAATATTTTCCCGGATGCCGACGCTTCTCTGTGAACAACTTTCTTCGAACTGATATCGACCATCTCGGCCTTACCTTTTTTATTCAAATGTGTCAAATTCATTTTTCACCTCTAACATACAAATTTTATTTAAATTCAATATTTTTATCAATACCGATCACCTCTAACCACCAATCTCCCAATTGCCGCTTGTGTTGTTCATGCTCCCATGTCGGGGTTTACTCAATACGGCCTGTCTGAGAGATCTCTCCGGATCATCTTTGTCAAGAGGGATCTCAATATCTGAAAAAAGACACGGCTTGAGCTTTCCCTCGGAAGTGAGTCTGATCCGGTTACAAACAGAACATTTCAATGGCCTTTCGGCCTCATACTTCCTATTAATACTATTGATATCATGCAGGGAATAGTGATTTATCCTCTGTAATGATAAGCCCTTGCTTTTGCAGAACTTTTTCATATCTTCAATTTCATTATCATTGAAGCCGGGGATAAGTACCATATTTATTTTTGTTCCCGTAAATCCAGCTTCAATAACTTTTTCAATACCTTTAAGCACATGTGAAATCTCTCCAACCCTTACTAATTCCTTATACTTCTTCTCATCAAGAGTATCAAGTGAAATATTGATCCGGTCAATTCCTGCTCTTTTCAGATCCTCCGCCATTTTTTCAAGGAGTACACCATTAGTGGTAATTACCAGTTCCTTTACTCCGGGAACAGATTTGATCCCTTTGATCAATGAGATAATATCTTTTCTTACCAATGGTTCTCCACCGGTAATACGTATTTTATTTATCCCTATCTCTACCGCTGATCTGACAATTTTGATTATATCTTCATATGAAATGATATCCATATGTTTTTTCTTCGGAATCCCTTCAGAGGGCATACAATAAGTACATCTGAGGTTGCATCTGTCTGTAACAGATATTCTCAGGTAATTTATTTCTCTGTTAAATTTGTCTAACATCAACCAACTCATCCTGAGGTATTTCACTCACACCTCTTTTGATTTTTAATAATCCATTCGATTTTGATAATGCAATAAAATGAGCGGAACCATGATATTCGATCAATCTTACAACTCCGTTATCATAATGAACCGGAAGGTAAAGATCTCTTTCCGTTTTTCTTCTTTTGAATCCTTTCTCCATCTTTCCCTTCAATATCATTGGTGAGTAATTACTCCCGCCCATCCTCATTAACACAGGTTTGACCAATACTTCAAAGATCACAAAAGTGGAGACAGGATTGCCTGGAAGTCCGAATATGATCTTATCCCCTTTCGTACCGAAAAGAGTCGGTTTCCCCGGCTGGATCCCAACCTTGTTGAAATGAATAGTGACTCCGAGTTCTTCAAGAATCTCCGGAACAAAGTCAAACTCACCCATAGATACCCCGCCTGATATAATTGTTAGATCCATTGAGTCGATCATTTTTTCAAAAGAATCCTTCAGGAGTGATCTCTTATCCCTGATTATTTTGTTATCTGCCACTTCTGCTCCGGAATTAATCAGTTGGGCAGAGAGAGAGTATCCGTTGCTGTTATAAATTTGACCGGGTCCCAGATCTTCACCCGGCTCTCTTATTTCCGATCCGGTTGTGATAAGCCCGGCCTTCACTTTTTTATATACATTTACTTTATTCAATCCTAAAGAAGCTGCAGCACCAATTTCCTGAGATCTCATTATTTTCCCTTTCTCCAGGATCTTGTCACCTGCTTTTATATCCTCTCCACGAATACAGACGTTAAATACTTTATCTTCTCCTGTCAGATACATATACCCCTGTTTTTCTTCAGTAACTTCCACTTTTATGACCCGGTCAGCTCCTTCAGGAAGGGGCGCTCCTGTCATAATCTTTGAGCATTGACCATGCTTGATCCCCATCTCCGGAAATTTCCCGGCAGGTATAGTCTCTATTATTTCATATTTATCAGATCTATCCCTGGAATTAACCGCATAACCGTCCATGGCGGATTTATTGAATGGAGGCATCTCTATATCGGAGACAATATCTTCCCCCAATACCCTTCCGAGCGACTCAACCAGAGACACTTCTTCTATTCCGGATTGTTTTCCATACCGGTTAATTATTGTCTGCGCTTCTTCCAATAACATCATCTTTTCTTCTTTTTTCATTTTATCCTTTTAGCCAGCCCTTTTTCATTTTAATCTAATGAGTGAACACCCTTACCGAGGAAACCTTAAATGTCGCCCAGATCTTTTTTCCTATTGATATTTTCATGTCAACAAATGATCTTCTTGTAATATCAACAGAGAGGGGGAATCCGATATCAACCACAACTTCAACAATAGTAGATTTTTTCACTATATCTATAACAACTCCATGAAATGAATTCCGTGCAGATGAGCTGATCTTTTTTTCCGACAGGAATATATCATCTGATCTTATAGCAACATAGGACAAAGATGAATTTTCTCCGTTAACCATAAGTGAAACACCATTCGATCTGAAAATACTCTCCTTCACTTCTCCTTTAATAACATTTTTATATCCGAGAAAATCAGCAACCAGCTTTGATGAAGGGAAACAGAATATCTGGTCAGGTGTTCCTGTCTGAACGATCTCACCGTCAAATATGATCCCTATCTTATCAGCAAGAGAGAGAGCCTCCTCAAAATCATGAGTAACATGAACAAATATTTTTTTTGTTTTCCTATGCAATTCTCGAAAAAGGATTCGTGTTTTTTCTTTCAGGTTCCTGTCGAGTGCTGATGTAGGCTCATCAAATATATATATTCCGGGAGAGAGAATCGTAGCTCTGGCAATTGCCGTCCTCTGCTTCTCGCCTCCTGACAACATTTCTATCCTTTTATCAAGGAGATGCGATATCCCATATTCCCCGGCAGTTTTAACAACTCTGTCTCTGATCTCTTTCCTGCCCAGATCTCTGAATCTTAATCCATATGATATATTTTCAAATACATTCATATGGGGAAAAAGCATATAGTCCTGGTAGATCAATCCTATCTTCTCGCCTTCAACACCGGAGATCGTACCACTATCGGGTCTGAGCAGCCCGGCGATCATTTCGATGATTTTAGTTTTTCCGGAACCGCTGGGGCCGAGAAGGACAAAATACTCGCCGTCATTAATCGATAAATTCAGATCTTTAAGGAAAAAATTCCCCAGTTTTTTATTGATATTGTTTAGTGAAATACTCATTTTTTATTTCCGCCCTTCATATATCCGGACAAGAAAAAATATAACAAGACTGATGCCGATCATTATCACCGTGACGGGAAGGGCATATTGCAACCCGAAATTCTGAAATCTTTCAAATATTAAAACCGGAGCCGTGACAGGATGATAAGCAAGGATTATTACTGCGCCGAATTCCGAAATCCCCCTCCCCCACATCATAATTGAGCCTGATATAATAGATTTTTTTACCATCGGGAGACTTACCGTATAAAATGCCTGCCAGGGAGATGCACCCAATGTAATGGCTGTATTTTCATATCTGGGATCAATCAATCGAAATCCACTCTTGACCGAATTCACAAGAAAAGGGACGGATACAAAGAACATTGCCATTGATATCGCAACCTCAGTTCCTACGATATTGATCCCGGTTAATTTATTTATCTGTGAATGCCTTCCCCATGCCGAAAGGAGAGCGATACCGACAGCAGTATGTGGAATGATAACGGGGATATCAATAAGCCCCTCAAGGAATTTTTTCCCGGGAAATTCCTTCCTTGCAAAAACATATGCAAGTGGAATACCGGTAAAAAGAGCAGCGATAGTCGAAAAAAGCGAGGCCCGAAGGGTAAGCACTATCGAATCCATAACCTCTTTTTCTTTTGCAGTATCAAGAAGTATCTTAGGATCGACATCAAAGATCATCTTTATAAGGGGGTATCCAAGAAAGAGCAGCAGCAAAATACCCGGCAAAACAAATATGTGTTTAGTTTTCATTTAACTTCAAGGTACTTCCTCAACTCTTCCGGAACCGATCCGGGATTATCAGCAGCCGGCGTTATAAGAACCGGCTGGCCGCTCTCTTTCATTATCTTCCTTCCCTTAACTCCGAAAATAAAATCGATGAATTTTATTGCCCATTTTCTGTTTTTTACACTATTCGGAATAGTTAGCCCGTAAACCATGGGAGACCCTCTTTTTCTGATCAATTCTCCCGGTCTTTTGCCGGTGATATCAATAGAAACTTCAGAGTAAAAACCGGCCAGATCATTTGACACAAGGTTTACCTCAGGCGGAAGAACAACATAGTTCAACCGGTGCTGTTCGGCTACACTTCTGTATATGAAAAGGTAATCCAGCTCTCCTGTTTCGATCATTGCAAGAAGGTCTACTTCTTTGGGCCGGATATTTTTCTTCTTTGTATTTGCTCTGAACAACTCATATAAACCTTTCTTCCCATAATGCTTTTCTGCAAGCTTCATCGTCAGAACAGATCTGTACCCGCAGGGATCGGAATCAGGATCCGAATGGCCGAACTCAACCCCGTCCCTTAGAATTATATCGAACCAGTTGGACATATTTATCTCTTCCTTGAACAAACTCTTACTTGTATAAACTAAAACCATTTCATTCGTAGTGAAGTCGATACAAAAATCAGCGTATTCCGGGTATAGTAATTTTCTGATGACATCGGAATCAGCCGAGGCAAGTACATCCACTTCACGTTTAAGATCAGAGACCTGACGTGCAGCAGTCCTGCTTCCATAACTTTCAAGCATAACCTCTACTTCCGGACAGGCCTTCATGAACTCTTTTGAGATCCCTTTAAAAGGGATCGAAAGAGACCCTGCATGAACAACCAACAATTTGATCTCTTTATCTGATGAGAAGCTGTCGGTTGATCCGGAACAGGAGAAACTAAACAATAGAAATGCTGCAAGGATGGCAAAAGGGGATACCTTAAAATTCATAAAAACCTCCATATCAATAAAATATGGAAGGAGATCTTTCTTTAGGCAAAATGCCCGGTGAGCTCTCCTTTCCAAACACGGGAGGCAACCCTGTTTCCGGAGTTACCCTGCAGGTTTTCCGGCATAGCAAA
>JAGLQR010000111.1 GCA_023136725.1 Candidatus Aminicenantota bacterium | reverse complement strand
AAAAAATATGTTCGTGATGATTCAGCCTTTATCCCGGCAGGGATGAAACACAGGATCGAGAATATAGGGAAAGGAGACGTTATCTTTGTAGAAGTACAGACCGGAACATACCTCGGAGAAGATGATATTGTCAGGTATGAGGATGACTTCAACAGGACCTGAACAACCTGTTAGAGATCCAGATCTTTTTTTATCAATTTATGCAGCTTTCTTCTTATACTATTAAAATTTATTTCCGGATCATAAACAGGATGTATTCTATTTGTCAGAAGAATGAACACATTTGCCGAATCCGGCTCCATCCATATTGAAGTTCCTGTAAATCCGCTGTGCCCTATTGCTTTTCGTGAAAGTGACCTTCCACCTGAAGTGATGATAGATGAGTTTAATTTAAATCCGAATGATCTATGACTCCTCTTGAAAGGAGTAATGTTTTCCCAGAATTTCCTGGCAGTATCAGGTTTCAACAATGTAGTGAATTCAGGATAGAACTCACGTGACATTTTGAAAATATCATCTGCAGTGGAGAAAAGCCCTGCATTACCACTGCTTCCGCCCAGAAAATATGAGTTCCCGTCATTTACCTCCCCCCGGAGAATATTCTCTCTCCATTTATATTTCCCGGAAAGAACTGGATATTCCCCTGCTGCTGCAGTGGCTTCATACATGTTCCCCCTCTCAGTCGGGACACATTTTGATAACCTTTCTACGGGGATTTTAAAAAAAGTATTTTCAAGTCTCAGGCTTTTTATGATCTCTTTCTCTGCAACATCAGCAAAATTCCGGCCAGTGATCTTCTTTACAATTTCAGCCAGCAGAATATAGCCAAGGCATGAATAGATCACTTTTTTCCCGGGTTTTGCCACGGTTTTAAGTCCTTCAATGACATTCACATGATTCTCATCATTCAGGTAAAGAGGATACCATGCACGGATTCCTGAAGTATGGGTAATCAGGTGAATTATCTTTATATCATCGGGAAAACCTCCCAGAAATTTCTTCACCGGAGAATCTTCCCTGATTTCTCCATTTTCAATCAGAATTAATATAAGGAGAGAAGTTATTAAAGGTTTAGTAAGAGAAGCAATATCATAGATATAATTATATTTGAGTTCTTCAATTTGGGGTTCAACGGAAGAATTCCCGTAACATTTCCTGAAGACTTCTCCCTTATGTGATCCTGCAAGGATTGTTATTCCCGGAAAGACTTTCCGGTTCAGAAGTTCCTGAATATAACTTTCAAACTTCAATATTTTTTATACTGTTTGATACTTTTTCCGCCAGCTCGAGTGCGTTTCTCCCGTCCTCTCCAGTTACATTATGATTTTTTCCTGTACTAATTGTCTTATAAAAATTATTCCAGAGATTAAAAAGAGGCTCAACATCTTCGATCACCGGAACATCCTCTATTATCTCAGTTCCATCTATCCTGTAAATTTTGACCCTTTTTTTTTTATAATCAACAGAGAAATAACCGTTCTTCTGAAAAACTCTCAGTTTCCTTGTCTTTTTCTGCGATATCCTGCTGGCGGTAATATTCGCCACAAGGCCGGATTTGAATTGGATCCTTGCATTTGCGATATCAACTTTTTTTGATATAACCGGAATACCGGATGCATCTATCTGTTGGATCCCGGATTTATCCCATTGAAGAATAATATCAAGATCATGGATCATAAGGTCATTTATAACATCCACATCTAGTGAACGGGGAGAAAAAGATCCTAGTCTCTGTATCTCAATAAAGAGCGGCTTCTGCACATGGCTCTGAATATATTCAACAGCAGGATTGAACCGTTCCAGATGACCAACGGCTATTGTCACCCCTTTTTTCTTTGCCAATTCTATAAGCTCATCAGACTGGTCGAGGGTGGAAGTGAAAGGTTTCTCAACAAGGACATCTTTACCCTTTTCAATAAAGAATTTTGTGATGGGATAATGATATGTAGTCGGGGTTGAAACCATAACTGCATCCACCAGATCAGCAATTTTCTCATGATTTGAAAAAGTTTGTACATTATACCCGGAAGAAGCTTCATCCAGATTTGCCTTCGAAATATCTACAGCACAAGTTAGTTCAAGTTCGGGTATCGACTCAACAACCCTCATGTGATTACGGCCCATTGACCCGGTACCGATTATTCCTATTCTCATTTTTTATTTCCCTGTTTTAAAGTTTTTCAGGACTCCTCTTTTGGTCTTCCCGAGGAATTCAAGTATAACTTCAACTTCAGGAGTGTCTGTAAAGAGAAGTTTTAGTTTATCAACGGCCTGGGAAGTGTTGAGGTCTTCTTTATAGATTATGTTGAGAATATCTCTTATTATATTTATAAATTCTCTACTAATTCCACTTCTTAGCATCCCGATAGAATTCGGACCGTAATAATTGTAATCATCTCTGGATTGAGAGATCTTTACAAATGGAAGTACATCCTGTTCGATTATTGTATATGCCCCGATATATGAATTACGCCCGATTCTTACAAATTGATGTACAGATGAAAAAGCACCGATAACTGCAAAATCTTCAACTTCAACATGCCCTGCAAGTGTTGCACCATTGGTAAAAAGAGTGTTGTTTCCTATAATACAATCGTGAGCTATATGAGTATAAGCCAGGAAATAATTATTATTACCTATTTTTGTGAGACTCCCGCCTTTTTGAGTTCCTCTGTTTATAGTCGTAAATTCACGAACCAGATTATTAGATCCAATCTCAAGAAAGGTTTCTTCTCCCTTATATGTAATATCCTGGGGATCGGTCCCGATGGAACTAAACGGGTAGATCTTACAACCTTCTCCCAATTTTGTATTCTTATCAATCACCGAATGGTGCATGATCTCGCAATTATCACCGATCTCAACATTATCACCCACCATGGTGAACTGCCCGATCTTAACATTTTTCCCAAGCTTGGCATCGGGGCTGACAACAGCAGTAGAATGGATCAGATTATCAGTCATTGTGCCAGCGCTGAACTTAAAATTGCAGTTGCAGCGACCTCTCCATCAACCATTGCCTTTCCTTCCATCTGAGCAAATACTCCCCTCTGGCGAATAAGTTTCATTTCCAGATCAAGACGATCTCCCGGAATAACAACTCTTCTGAATTTCGCTTTATCAATACCTGTGAAATATGCCATCCTCTTTTCCTTTGGAAAATTCCTAAGCATGAGAACAGCTCCCAATTGGGCAAGAGCTTCCAGTATAAGAACACCGGGAAATACCGGGTTTGCCGGGAAGTGGCCCTGAAACAGGGCCTCATTTATTGAAATATTCTTATAGCCACGAATAAAATCCGGTTCAATTATCTCCACTACCCTGTCAACCAGCAGGAAAGGGTAACGATGGGGAATTATCTCCCGGATCTGTTCAATCCCGAAAATCTCTTCCATTAGATTATTTTTTCTTATAACTGGAATCGATATCTTTAATAACCTGATCAGTAATATCTATAGACTTATCAAAATAAGAAATTCCGGCAATACTGAGGTCAAAAACAAGAGTAAAACCTTTTGATTTCCCGATCCTGTCAATTATTGGCATAACCTCTTTCTGAAGCGTCTGCATCTCTGTCTGATATTTCCTTCTGAGTTCTTTCTGAGTATCCTCATAATATCTTTTCAGATTAGTCTTTTTTGCCTGAAGTTCAACACCTTTTTTTTCTCTTGCAGCAGCATTAAGTGCAGGAGACTGAAGAGCAGTCTCAAGTTTCTTTATCTCAGCCTGCATTGCTTCTACTTTCTTCTGTTTGGATTTACCATAGTTCTCCAGCTTAGCCTGGATCTCTTTCCCTCTCTTTGTTGAGGCAATAACTTTCTGTGCATTAATAACACCAATTTTCACTTCACCGAAAGTATAGAAAGCAAGTGTTAAGATTGTAATAACTAAAACTAATGTCTTTTTCATATTTATCTCCTTTAAAAAACCTTTGTATATTTGTTTATTCTAATAGAATGAAGGCCCGACAGCAAATTTAAATGCAAAACTTGAATCATCAATATTGAGGGATCTGGGATTATAAGCAAAGATCAGCCTGAATGGAACATTCAGCATCGGAATAAAAATCTTAAGTTCCAGCCCGGCCGATGAATAAACATCATTTAAGCTGATCGGAGACCCTTCATCATATGCATTACCTATGTCATAGAAAAAATTAAAAGAAAATTCTTTCGTGAGAGGTATCTGATATTCAAAATTCATGAAAAAAGCTTTCGTACCTCCGAACACATATCCATTCTCATCTCTGGGTCCCAGCCTCATAATATCAAATCCTCTTATGGATCTTTCTCCACCAAGATAAAATTTCTCATAGAATGGGACAGGATTTTCTCCAAATTCAATCAGAGTCTGATATACCGCATGCATCCCAAGTGTGTGTTTATTCCATAGAGGGATGAATTTAACAAATTCAAACTTTAACTTATGCATGTGTATATCTCCACCCAGGAATCCTCCGGAATACCGGTAATTCAACAGATACTTGGTTCCTGAACTGGGAAATATTGGTGAATCCACAGTTGAATAATATATGGTTGGGGTAATGGATGATATAACTCTTTTCCCTTCAGTATAATAGTAAAAAGTATAACTGCTCGACCAATTTATATCTTCATTGACATCACTGATGGATATATCCTCGAAACTGTAAACAAATGATGCTCCCCAGAATCTCCAGAATCTGAAAGATGACATCAGGTTGAATCCTGTCCCTTCCCTGGTATAGTATCCCGGATAACTGAATGACTGCTTGAAAACATCAAAACCAAAACTGGCAGGCAGGTGGAACAGGTGGGGCTCGGTAAAAGCAAATCTGTAATTCTTGGTTCTTGTTCCGCTCTGGAGATTAATTGTAAATGATTCTCCCAGTCCAAGAAAATTCTGAGTCGAATACCCAAGTCCTATGAACCAACCGTCGTATCCGCTGTACCCGACATTAAAGTTGATCATCTGTCTGTTCATTTCCTGCACATCAACCATCATATTTATCTTCTGTGGATCATCTGCATCCGGTTTGATTTCCGGCATCTTCTCTATAGTAACCAGGCCAAGCTGTTTCATTCTTCTAATGGAACTTTCTAATGCCTGGGTATTGAATCTTCTGCCCTCTTTCAGCATCCACTCTCTTCTTATTACCTTATCCTTGGTAAATGTATTTCCGGTAAACTCAAGCTTACCCACATAGGCAACATCATTTTCTTTTATCCTGATTACAAGGTCAACAATTTTTTTCACAGGATCCAGATTCTCATCAGGTGCTATCTGAGCATAAAAATAACCTATTGAACCGTAAACTTTCTGAATCTCCTCTATCCCGTCATTTCTTTTTTTAATATTGTAAACATCGCCGGAGTTGATCTTAATCATTGATTTCAGAAAAACGGATTTAATTATTTTATTTCCTTCTATTTCAATTTTTCCAAGTGTATATCTGGGGCCCTGATCTACAGGAATTGAGATCTTCATCATTTTCTGGAATTTCCCCATGAAGGTCATCCTGTTTACTCTCGAAAAAACAGGTCGACCAACCTTCGCTTCAATAAAACCTTTCTGCTGAAGACGGAGTTTTACACTCCTAAGGTCCTCTTCCATTTTTTCCCTGTTATATACATCTTTACTGCTAATGCTGGAGAGGAATCCATGAACCTTATTATTTTTCATTCCCCTTCTGATAAACCCCGGGGAAATATATTTTGAATCAAGTCCCGGGAAATCTATACGGCCTATTCTTGTTTTTGGCCCGGTTACAACTGTGATCTCAAGTTTTACACCACCCTTATCCGGCTCCTCCTTGATCTCTACTTTCCCATCGTTATAACTTTTTTCAAGAAGGAGGTCTTTAATTAGCTTTTCAACCTTTTTAATTTTTGAAGGGTTGAAATAAGAGAATGGAGCCAGCACTACGCTATTCTCCTGTAATTTATCCTCGATATCATCCTGCTTGATTTTTTTCCCTGTTTTATAGTTGATAGAGATTATAAGAGGATTTTCTTCAACTACGAACTTTACCTCTTTACCTCCCTGAACATCCGAAACGTCAAGCTTAATGTCTTTGAAGAATCCTGTATCCCACAATGTTTTAAAATCTTTTCTCAGTTGATCCGGAGTATACTCTCCACCAATCTTGGATTTTATATAAAAAAGGAATGTATCTTTTGATACTTTTTTATTCCCCTCAAT
>JAGLQR010000110.1 GCA_023136725.1 Candidatus Aminicenantota bacterium | reverse complement strand
TTGCTGAACTCATTTTTGACCGCTTTAATATTTCTGACACTCTGCTGCTGATCTTGTTGGGTTTCATTATCGGTCCCAATGTGCTTAATTATATAAGGCCTGACTCGCTCGGGATGCTGGCCCCTTTCTTTACCACTTTCACGCTCCTTTTCCTTATGTTCGAAGGGTCATTGAAACTCGATCTGAAATCTTTTTTCAAGGGATTCTCATCAGGAATTCTCATTGCGATATTCTTTTTCATTTTTTCTTCGGCAGGTGTTACTCTCCTGTTCTCATTGTCCGGTTTCGATTTTACTCTCTCTCTTATGATCGGTTTTGCTCTCGGAGGAGTTTCAACATCATTTGTATTGCCGGTGCTGAATCAGTTGAATCCAGGAAAGGAGATCAGATCTGTCCTCACTGTAGAAGCAGCAATGACAGATGTTCTTGCCATAGTTTTTGCTCTTTCAATGATAGACCTGAAACTTACTGATGCATTTTCAGTTGAAGATATCCTCGGACATCTTGTAGCACTTTTTGCAGTTGCAGGTATGATAGGTATTATTGCAGGTGCCATGTGGATCTATCTTGAGGAAAAATTTGTTAAAGACAGAGATTATATGGTCACAATCGGATATGTAGTTCTTTTATACTTCCTTACAGAATACCTTGGTGGGAATGGTGCGATTGCGGCTCTTTTCTTCGGGCTGGTACTCACTAATTCGGTTAAATTACGGATGTCAGTGAAAAAGATCATAAAAAATGAGAGTATTGAGGATGGCTCTATCAAGAAGATCATCTCATCAAGGGAAAAGGATTTTTATGACGAAATATCTTTTTTTCTAAAAACATTCTTCTTTGTATATATCGGAATTCTTCTGGACATATCAAATAAAAGAGCGATCCTTCTGGGTGTGATTGCTGCAGTGATAATCATGGTGATCAGGCAGGCAGGTCATTTTATTGGCCCCATGAAAAAGAATTTCAGCAAAGGAGAACTTTTTCTTATCAATTCACTCTTTGCAAGAGGAATAGCGCCTGTTGCAATAGCATTGATGGCTATCGACAAAGGGATATTAAAAGATAAAGTTATCATTGACTCTATATACTTTACTATAACTGCTTCAATTATTCTAAGCTCGGTAATGATCTTCTTTTATAAAAGGTTTTATTCAAAAAAGGAAAACAATTGATTTTAATAAAATCATCTGTAGATTCTTTTTTTAGAGGAGTTGGATCCATATAGATTTTAAAATTGATAAATATATTAAAAAAAAGTAAAAATTGAAAAAAAATAGTAGTTTGCAGATCCTTTCTGTCGGAATTATTGCCGGTGGAATATCAGGGTTCTTTTTAGCAGGAGTATCCGGGGCTTTTTCAATAATAATATCGAACCACTATTTTTTGTACAAAGCATACAGGTTAATTGCTCTTAAACTTCAATCCTCATTTCTTAAGTGGCTCCTTTTTACATTATTGACTTCTCTCTTAGTGTCAGTTGTTGTCTACTTTTTAAAAAGGACAGGAATAATTAAATGGGCTTTTGAAAGAAAAAAAATCACAAAAAAAAACCGAATTATTTCCATGATATCATCTGTTATTATTATATTTCTGTTGTTTATGAATACTTTGGTTTTCTTGATTGTTGGTGGAGGAAATAAAAAGGGGCCTAATGTTATCGTTATTGTCATTGATGCTCTCAGAGAGGACTCACTGGGAATAAACGGATATCTCCGTGATACATCTCCGAATATAGATGAATTTGCAGGAAATTCCGTGGCTTTTAAAAATGCTTATACTTCTTCTTCATGGACAAAACCGTCTGTTGCTTCGCTTTTTTCAGCCCTTCATCCGGTTAGTCATAATACTTTAGGGATCAAACTTAAACTTCCGGAAGAGTTAAACACTCTAGCCGAAGTATTAAAGAACGATGGTTATAGAACTTTTTTCCTTGGAGGCGGGAATCCTTTTATTGGAAGTAAATTTAATTTTGATCAGGGGTTTGATCACTATTTTAACAAAAAATCTAATGCCGCAGGTTTGTCATCCAGATTTTCTAAACTCCTCCCGGAGTTGAAAAAAGGGAAGTTCTTTGCTTATTTGCACTATATGGACGTCCATCTTCCATATAATAAAAACAAGTTCAATTATATTTTTTCATCCCGAAGGGGAAATTATAAATTTATTCCCGGGGAAATTAAACGCCGGGGAGTAAGAGAGCTGAATAGAAAAGGGGAGTTGACTGAAAATGACAAGGTGGAATTGAAGGTTCTGTATGATGGACAGATAAGGTATGTTGATAAACATATCGGTAAATTATTGGAAATGCTGAAGAGTGAATCTCTGTTAAAAAATACACTTGTTATTATTACATCTGATCATGGAGAAGAGTTCTGGGATCATGGGGGATTTGAGCATGGTCATTCGCTATATAACGAGCTTATCCGGATTCCACTTATAATAGGAGGTAACGGTTTAAAATCATTAATAAAAGAAAAGAGTGTTAGTATTATTGATGTATTTCCAACTATCCTTGATGTTGTAAAAATCCCATCAACAATTTTCGATTTCGACGGTTTAAGTTTTGAGAAATTATTGTTTAGAAGTGAAGAGGGGATTGATCATCCTGTATTCGCAACTGGGATAATGTATGGGAATAACAAATATTGCCTTATAAGGAATAAAAAGAAGATAATTTGTAATTCTATAGAAAAAAATAAAGTTCACGAATTGAAGAACTGGAAAAACAAATCATATGAATATTATAACATTTCTTCTGATCCCGGAGAGACAAAAAATCTTTTCAGTGCAGGAAAGATAGAAATAAAAAAAATGGTAAAATTGATTAATAAATTTATTCTGCTTAATCAGGCTTTCCAAAAAACAAGAGGACTTATTGATAAGGATATGCAGGAAAGGTTAAAAACTCTTGGTTATTTGTGATCGATATGTTTTATAAGAAGATTTATTCCAGTAAGGATGAAAAACAAAAATAAAAGTGATCTCTCCTTTTGAAAAAAAATCTCCACCAAGATTCCATATACTTTTTAACTTGTAGCCATTACATTAAGACTGGAAATGGCTTTTTATAATGAATTATACTTAAAAAAAGAGGATTAGGACTAAGACTAATTCCCAATTGTATTCCTGTTTTTTCAGTGCTATACAGAGAACAAAACCTCTCTGATTTTATCTGAAAGGTTGAAAAAAAATAAAACTTAACTCACGAAGTTAAGTATGGAGGATTTAATGAAGCAAAGATTTTCAGGAGTAACATTATTCATTATTTTATTTTTGTGTTTGGGTTTATCTTTTAGTTTCGCAAGTGACTGGATTATACAATCGAAATCCGGAAAACTTCCAGCCAAATTGAAAGATATCGTGGCAAATTCCGGCGGGAAATTGAAAAAGTACTGGGATGGTGTTGGAATAGCAGTTGCAGATTTCCAGACAAGGGAAGATGCGGAGGCAATTGAGGCACATGGTGTTTATGTAATGCCAGATGTGAAACTTGACTGGCTTCCGAAGGTGAAGAGTCACAAAGCTGAAAGTATCGGGGATAACGAAGGTTATTATGGTTATCAATGGCATCTGCCTGTAATTGAGGCTGATAAAGCATGGGATGCCGGATCAACTGGCTTTGGTGCTAGGGTCGCGGTTTTGGACACAGGTATCTGGTATCCACATCCGGATCTTTTTTACAATATCGATTTTACTGCGAGCGCCACTTTTGTGCCGGGGACAACCGATTTCATTGATGATCATGGACATGGGACTCATGTTTCCGGAATAATTGCCGCAGCTGATAATGACTGGGGATCAATTGGTGTTGCTCCTGATGCAACTCTGATAGGTGTAAAGGTCCTGGACTCCAGCGGATCGGGGTACCAGAGCTGGATTGTGGCCGGAATGATCCATGCTGTACTGGCGGATGCAGATATTCTAAATCTCAGTCTCGGATCCTATCTGAAAAAGAGTGGCAATCTTCCGTACTATACTGCAAGTGATGCTGCAAAGATAAAAAATCTTTACAAAACTATAATCCAGTGGGCTGCGAAGAAAGGTGTGCTGGTTGTATGTGCAGCCGGAAATGAAAGTTATGATCTTGATCATCTCTGGAATTATATCAAACTCCCGGCGGAAGCAGGTAACGGGATAACTGTTTCTGCTACCGGCCCCGCAGGACTTCAGAACTTTGATAATTTTGCTTCATATTCCAACTATGGGACTTCGTTGATCACCGTTGCTGCACCGGGTGGGGACTTTACTATGTATCCAAATCCGGGCTGGTGGTATGATATGGTCTTCAGTACCACGATTAATGGATGGTCATGGATGGCAGGAACAAGTATGGCAACCCCGGTAGTCTCCGGAGTAGCTGCCCTGGTCATTTCGACCTATGGCAAAATGAAGCCGAATATTATGAAGAATCTTCTTGGCAACACTGCAGATGATCTCGGGAAACCTGGAAGAGACCCCTATTACGGAAAGGGGAGGGTAAATGCTTTTAAAGCTGTAAAAGATTAATCCTTAGTTATATTTTTGTTTGTAGATTAAATACAAACATATATCAGGGAGGGGGACCTGGTCCTCCTCCCGTCATATGTCCGAATCTGGTTGAATTTCCTATATATAGTAATAATATATTTAATAGATGAGAAAATCCGTCTTATTTCTACTGCTTGTTATTTTCATGTATTCATATCAATGTCCCGATGACGGAATTGTTTCCAAAAAAAAAAGAAGTGTCAAATATTTCCTTAAGCCAAGTAGTAACATGAAGGATCTGCTTGACAGGGAGGTGTTATCTGTCAGGGGTGAAAAGAGGAAACTTGACAGGATTGTTGATCTCATATTTGACAGATCTGTTGTGGGTTTCGAATACTCGGGATTAAAAACATTCACAGCTGAAGAGACATTTGATAAAAGGACTGGGAATTGCCTGTCTTATACAACGATGTTTATAGCCATGGCGAGATATGCAGGATTGATAGCAAAATTTCAGGAA
The DNA here is from genome assembly GCA_023136725.1 of Candidatus Aminicenantota bacterium. GTDB lineage: Bacteria > Acidobacteriota > Aminicenantia > UBA2199 > UBA2199 > UBA647. The sequence continues at coordinate 1,242 of JAGLQR010000110.1, read as the reverse complement.
GTTTCAGACTTTTCCGACTGGAACAGGCAGGGGAACCTCATTGTGTTCAGCAGCCATATCAACAGTGTAGTAGAGATAGGGGCCAGGGTTTATGAGGTTGATTTTCAATATAGGAGTGAAAAGAAGTTCTGGAACAGAAAAATTATTGATGATGACAGGGCGGAAGCCCACTATTTCAACAATATCGGATCCGAAGCTTTACTCAGGGGGGACCTGTCATCAGCAGAAGAGTACCTTGGAAGAAGCATTGAAATTGACAATTCTTTCTCTTTTGCCTGGACTAATTTCGGAGTTCTCCTGAAAAACAGGGGAAGAGTTAAGGAAGCTGTTGATTATTTTTCAAAAGCAATAATACTTGACAAGCACAATCATACTGCTAAACATAACCTGGCTGGTCTATATGAATCACAAGGGGACCTGGAGAAGGCGAGAAAGCTGAAGGAGCAGATCAGGAAAGTTCTGAATAAAAATCCATATTACCATTTTAATCTGGGAGTGATGGAATACAACCTGAATAATTTCAGTGCATCTATTACGCATTTTAAAAGAGCTATCAAAAAAGATCCGAAAAAGCCGGAATTCTATGTCAGAATATCCGCTGCTTACTATAAGTTGGGTAACCTGAAAATGTCACGAAAATACCTGGAAAAAGGGCAAAAATATGTTGCATCCGACAAAGACAAGGAAAGATACCGGAAAAAACTGGATCATATCTTTATAAAGTTGCAAGAAGAAAGATAAGATTAATCAATATATCCGGAACTCTTGTTTTGAATCCCGGAAATACGTAGAGTAACTGGACGAGATAGAAAAAAGACATTTAAAGTCTGAAAAGTCATCTGATTTTAGGAGTTTTTGTAAGATTGAGGTGCTATATCACTGTTGTAAATTAAATTAATTTTTTTTTTGAAAATATCAATTTTTTATTGCATAATAGTACTTAAGCGAAAAAATTAATAGTTTATAACTTGTGGTTTTTTTGAGTTTCGGATAACTAAGGGATTTTTATTCGATAAAATAAAATTTTTCATTTTTTTTTGTTGACAAACACAAAAAATCGGGTATAATCACAATCGTTTTTCTTCGGTGAAGAAAATTAGGATCTTTGAAATCTGAGTAGAGTGAGTTTAAGCCAATAATAAGACTCTGTGCTTTGGAAAGTGTCATCCAGAGTACGGTTTAAGTACGAATAAAATAGACAAATTAAAAAGCTAGATAAATCAAACTGGAGAGTTTGATCCT
>JAGLQR010000011.1 GCA_023136725.1 Candidatus Aminicenantota bacterium | reverse complement strand
ATAAGTTCACTATGGCGATCGGTTGCGTGACAATAGATCCGAAAACCCCCGATATTGTCTGGGTCGGGACAGGTGAGACCAACATGAGAAATAGTGTTTCGATCGGAACCGGAATATATAAAACCGTTGACGGCGGTAAGAGCTGGAAACATATGGGCCTCTCAGATTCAGAGCGGATAAGTGAGATACTTGTTGATCCCCGCAATTCGGATGTGGTCTATGCAGCGGTCCCGGGACATCTATGGGATGCGAATACTGAGAGAGGTTTGTATAAAACAATCGATGGTGGAAAGAACTGGGAAAAATTATTTTATATAGATCAGGATACCGGTTGTATCGATGTAGATATGGACCCGAAGAATCCTGATCTGCTGATCGCTGCAATGTGGAAATTTCGCAGGGAACCGGATTTCTTTTCTGCCGGCAGTTACAAAAGCGGAATGTATAAATCTCTAAACGGTGGCAAGAGCTGGAAAAGGTTGAAAAAAGGGCTGCCGAAAGGTAAGCAGGGGCGGATCGTGGTCGATTTCCACCTTGCAGATCCGAAAATTGTTTATGCCCTGGTTGAATCTGAAAAAACTTTTATTTATAGATCTGATGATTCAGGGGAAACATGGGTGAAAAAGGGAACTGGTTTCGGAGTTAAGGCTAGGCCTTTCTATCTGGCCGGGTTAAAGGTTGATCCTAAAGATCCTGACAGAATATACAATTATAGTTTCATGCTTTCTGTCAGTAAAAATGCCGGGCAATCATTTGAGTCAGCTATGGAAAATTTCATGGGTATGACTGTACATCCCGATCAGCATGCTCTTTGGATCGATCCGAAAAATCCCAAACATCTTTTCCTCGCAACCGATGGTGGAGTTTATATCTCCTATGACCGTGGCGGGAAGTTCAGACATGTTTCGAATCTTCCTGTTTCTCAATTTTATCATGTCAGTTATGACCTTAGAGACCCCTATAATGTTTATGGAGGGCTTCAGGATAATAACAGTTGGTATGGCCCCTCAAAGATGCTGAATGCCGGACAGATCAGAAATAAAGATTGGGTTGCAGTTGGAGGCGGTGACGGATTTTATGTTTTCAGAGATCCTTCGGATAATGACATCGTTTATTATTCATGGCAGGGCGGTATGTTCCAGCGGTTTAATGAGAAAACAGGTGAAACTGCAAGCATCAGACCTCTCCCCTCTGAGAATGAACCTGACTACAGGTTCAATTGGAATGCGGGGATGGAACTAAGTCCAAACAATAAGAAAAGATTATATGTGGGTTCGCAATTTCTTTTTGTTTCACATAATCAGGGGAACTCCTGGAAAAAGATCTCAGGAGACCTGACTACAAATGATAAGAGCAAACAGAGACAGAGTGATTCGGGAGGGATAACACCTGATAATACAACAGCAGAAAATCATTGTTCCATAATTGCTATTTCTGAATCGCCTGTAAATGAAAAGGTTATCTGGGTTGGAACAGATGACGGGAATCTTCAGGTTACAAGAAATGGAGGGAAAAAGTGGAGCAATGTGGTAAAGAATATAAAAGGATTGCCGAAAGCTACCTGGTGTCCTGCAATTGAAGCCGGGAATTATGAAGAGGGGACAGCATATGTTGTGTTTGACGGGCACAGGACAGGTGATAAAAAAGCTTATATTTACAGGACATTGGATTTTGGTAAGACATGGGAATCTATTGTCACTGATGAGGTGGAAGGTTACGTCCATATTATAAAGGAGGATATAAAGAATAAAGACCTTCTTTTTCTGGGGACAGAGTTTGGTTTATATATCTCATTCAACAGGGGAAAAAACTGGGTCCATTTCAAAGAGACACTTCCGAGAGTTGGAGTCCGTGATATTCAGATCCATCCGGTCACACATGATCTTATACTTGGTACGCATGGCAGAGGTATTTATATAATAGATGATATAACACCCCTGAGAAGTATTAATGATGAGACCCTCGAACAAAAAGTTGCAATTCTCCCAGCAAGTCCTTCTGAGACTTCTCTCAGCGGAGGAGGCGGAGCTATGACCGGTGATACTGAATATTTCGGAGAAAATCCAAGTGAAGGGGCGACGATCACATATTATTTGAAAAAACGCCACATTTTTGGTGAGTTTAAACTTGAAATATTTGATAGTAATGACAAATTAATAAAAGTTCTGCCAACCGGAAAGAGGAAAGGAATAAACAGAGTTTATTGGGGGATGCGGATGAAGGCACCCAAAGCCGGTCGTGCTCCGGGATTGACCGGATTTGTATTTGGCGGCCCGATGGTAGATCCGGGTGAATATAAGATTAAACTTACGAAAAATAAAAATATATATGAATCAACTATCCTCCTTAAACCGAATCACTATACTAAACACAGCATTGAAGATATGAAGCTTAGACAGGAAAAAGTATGGGAAGTTTATCATATGCTTGAACATATGGCATATTTCTCAGATACATTGAGTGATATTGTTAAAGAACTGGAAAAGAAACTTGAAATAGAAAAGCTTCCGAATGGAGTTAAAAAGATCATAAAGAGAGGGATATCCAGGGCCAGACTTATTAAGAGTGCAATCATTGATGAGAAGGGTTCGATCTATTCAAGCGAAATGCTTCAGGGTAAAATGATCCAGATCTATTCTGCAGTGAGTATGTATGGTGGAAAGCCGACTGATTCCCAGCTTACATATATAAGGACCTTGAAGATCCAGTTAAATGAAATAGAGAAGAAATTCGGATCATTTATAAAGAAAGATATGGTTAGAATTAACAGGTTTCTAAATAATTATAAAGCTGGCGGACTTAATATAATTTCAGAGAAAGAGTATAAAGAAAAGAACAAAGATTAAAAAATCCCGGGTGATACCCGGATCCGGAGTAGCATGGATAATATCGGACAGATAGATAAAGCTGAGTTATATATTGTAAAACTTCCACTTGTGACTCCTTTTATGACCAGTTATGGAGTTATTAAAAGCAGGGAGTCATTGCTGTTGAAGCTGACATCAAATGGACATTCAGGATGGAGTGAGTGTGCCAGTTTCAGGGATCCCTGGTACCATTATGAGACAATAGACACCTCTCTTCATATTGCTGTGAAATATCTTATACCTCTATTATTAAAGGCCATTGATATAAAGGCAGATATGATTACTGATCTTTTCGCAGGGATCAAAGGACACAATATGTCCAAAGCTATGATCGAAAATGCTGTTCTGGATCTTTATGCGAGAAAGATCGGGAAACCGCTTTATGAGATCCTCGGGGGAAAAAAGAAAAGGATAAGATCAGGAATAAGTCTAGGTATTTCAGAAGATGTTAACAATTTAATAGATCAGATCAATAACGCAGTCAGGAAAAAATATCACCGGATCAAAGTAAAAATCAAGAAAGGGTATGATGTAAATGTCATCTCGGCTATTCGTTCAGATTTCCCGTATATAAACCTCGTTGTTGATGCTAATGGGAGTTATAATAAGAGTGATACCGGGACCTTAAGAATGCTGGACAACTTTGACCTTAAGATGATCGAGCAGCCATTCGGGACAGATGATTTTCTGATGCATTCTCAATTACAGGAACAGATCAATACTCCTATTTGCCTCGATGAATCAATATCCGGCCTCCATTCTGTCGTATCAGCAGTTAATTTTAAAAGTTGTAAGGTTATATGTGTTAAGCAGGGGAGATTGGGGGGGCTTATAAGGTCAATTGAGCTAAAAGATCTTTGTGCGGAAAATGGTCTGAAAGTCTGGTGCGGAGGAATGCTTGAGACAGGAATAGGCCGGGCTTTTAATCTGCACCTGCAGACTATAGATGGATTTGAATTCCCTGGAGATACTTCCGAAACATCCCGTTATTTTATGGAAGATATTGTTACTGAGCCTGTTGTCCTTGATAATGATGGTTATATAAATATTCCTGACAATGATGGCTTTGGATTTGAAGTGGATCAGGAAAAGATAGATAAATTTATGGTATTTCGAAAGATAATGATGAGATAGGGCTCCGAGAAGGCATGGCCTTCTCACCCTTTTAATATTTTTGTGATCAGATTTTATAATTGATACCTGTAAGGTTTTCTGAAACTTCCCATAATCTTTTTGCTATGTTTTCATCACCGGAGAGTTTGTTCGGCAATACTTTTTTAGGATATCCTTTTATTTCCATAAATCCGGACGGGCCGAAGAAATCTCCACTTTCAGTGTCAACTCCTACAGCTGCGTAAAGGGTAGGGAGTGCTCCCATATCAACTTTTTGTGCAAAGAACCGGTTGAGAAAATCAGCTGCGCTGTTATGTCTCTGCAGATCAGTAGCTGTCCATCCCGGATGTGCTGAGATCACTTTGGTGTCTGTCCTCTTTTCCTTAAGCTTTCTGCTTAGTTCTGATGTGAAATAGAGGTTGGCAATTTTACTGTCTCCATATGATTTCATGGGTTTATATTTCCGGTTTTCCCAATTAATATCGTCAAAATTAATATCGCCATATTTATGAGCCATACTTGATACATTCACAATTCTGGATCCTTTTGTTTTGTTGAGGATATCAAGAAGCTGAAGTGTGAGAGCAAAGTGTCCGAAATGGTTTGTTCCCATCTGAAGTTCAAATCCGTCCTTAGTTTTGGAATAGGGAGGCACCATTACACCTGCATTGTTGATCAGGATGTCCAGATTCTTATATTTCTTTATAAACTCATCTGTAAATCTTTTTACAGATTCGAGATCAGCCAGGTCCAGGTTCATCACTTTAACTTTTGCATCCTTTTTTTCTGAAACTATTTTTTCTAATGCTTTCTCTCCTTTTTCCGGATTTCTTACTGCAATGATCACTTCAGCATTCTTAATAGCCATCACTCTTGCAGCTTCAAATCCTATACCACTGCTTGATCCGGTAACAATGACAATCTTTCCGTTCTGATCAGATATGTTTTCAATATCCCATTTTTTCTGTTTCATTTATTTCTCCTTAATTTTTGTTGTTTTATTTTTGCTTTTTTTTATACTTTTCCCACCATTTTTTTGTCGGGATATAGTTTCCATAAATTGTTGTTTCCCCGGGAATCGGAGTGCTAAACTTTATTCCTGAAATTTCAGCTGCCCTGGAAAAACGATCCATAGGTTCGTGCCATGAGTGAAGTGAAAGGTTATATGTTGCCCAATGAATCGGATGAAGTATATCTCCCTTCAGATCTAAATGTGCCCTGACAGTTTCTTCCGGATACATATGAATGTGATGCCATTTCTCATTGTATGCACCACACTCCAAAAAAGTCATGTCAAACGGTCCATACTTTTCTCCTATCTGTTTAAATCCGTGAAAGTATCCTGAATCTCCACTAAAAAATATTTTGTGATTTTTAGTCCTGACAATCCACGATGCCCACAGGGTTTTATTTCTGTCTGTCAAACCACGGCCAGAAAAATGTTGTGCTGGTGCAGCGGCAATAAGAATATCTTTATTTACATGGTATTCATCCCACCAGTCCATTTCAATGACCTTTTCGCGTGAAACTCCCCAACCTTCGAGCTCTGCTCCAACACCAAGAGGTACAATGAACAGACCGGTTTTCTCCCTCAGAAGTTGAATTGAGAACTTATTCAGATGGTCGTAATGGTTATGAGAAATAATTACTATATCCACTTCTTTGATCTGCTCCGGATCCAGCGGCAATTCACCGTTAAATCTTGATGGCCCGATAATTGAAACGCGTTTTTCAAATACAGGATCGATCAGTATTTGATAACCGTCCATGTTTAACATTATAGATGAATGCCCCAGCCAGGTTGCGCTTAACTGATTTCGTCCCTGATCATTAAAATAGTTAAGATCTGCATTCCGGCAGGGAAGTTGGACTGCAGGTGTCCTTTCTTTTTTTTTAATAATAAAATCCCGCATTGTAGAAAGAGACTCTCCTATAGATGGTTGTTCCCATTTTTTGGAATTTTGAAATTTTCCGGATATGAATTGAGGCGATTGCAAAAGTGAACCAAATCGGGGATCTCCGTCTTTATATTTTGCTGCTGAAAAAGATCTGTCAAGAAACATAATTATTACTCCTATGGCTAAAATTATTATCAGCCCTCTTTTTAATATTTTTTTGATTTTATTTCTTTTCATTTATATTAAACGAATGTTCATTTATTATAGTTCATAAATTTTTTTAGAGTTTTATTGCATCCCAGGCAAGTGAAAAAGCTGTTTCAATGTTATCTTCATTAATTTCAAAATTGCTACATAACCGTGTATTGGAGAGTATCATCACCGGAAAAAAAATAAATGTTGTGAGAATATCAAAATTTACATTCTTAATGATTTTCTGCTCGATCCCGGTTTGCAGAACTTTAATTATTGGTTCAAAATATTTTTCAACATCTTTTTTGTCTACCAGCTCTCCATAAGGTGAATATGAAAATTGTTCAGTAAACTGAAAAAGTCCCGGATTCTCCGCTATATAGAAGAAACCGTTTTTCCATGATCTTAATAGAGTATCTTTTAAAGGGAGGGTGTCATCAAAATCTTTTAACAGAGCCATCCCGATCTTTTTCTTGATCTCAATATATGTAGAGACCAGAAGATCATCTTTATTTTTATAATAGATATAAATTGTTGCAGGGGAGACACTTGCCTCTTTTGCTATTTTTGAAACAGAACTGGATACAAACCCGATGTCATTAACAAGTTTAATGGTTGCCTTGATTATTGACTCTTTTTTATGCTCATCTTTGTATCTCACAATTCTATAATAAATGAACATTCACTTATTGTCAAGTATTTTTTTATTTTATTTTTCATTCGGCATTGCTCGTCCCTTACAGATGGGCTGATCCTGATCGGAGAATATTTGAAATTGTTACCAGAATACCTTTATAATTAATAAGAAGGGAGAAATGTACAGAAAGATTGATGATTTTATCAGTGACTGGAAAGGTGAAGAAGAGTATACTGTAAAATTTTTTTCAATAATCAAGGATGATCTGATTTGGATATGAGATAAAAAGTATATATAAACTTTGAAATAAAAAAAATGATCGGATTTATTAATAACAAATATATTCCCATTAAGCAGATGAAGTTCTCCCATACAAATCTGTCTTTATCAAGGGGATTCGGAGCATTTGAACTTGTAATGTGCCTGAATGGAGAAATCTTCAGGAAGGAAGATCACCTTGCCAGGCTGGAAAAAACACTTGAAATTCTGGGGCTTGAATTAAACAGGGATATAGATATTTCCCTGGTACTACAAAATCTAGTATTAAAAAACAATTTGAACAGCCATCTTATAAAGATAATTGTCTCATCCTCTTCCAAACTTTCTGATGAATATAATCTTAAATCCCCCGGTCTTTTTGTTTGGCCGGTCTCATTTTCTGTCCCGGCCCCGGCTCTTGTAAATAGAGGTGTCAGTGTAATAATAAGAGATTATTCCAGGTTTCTGCCTGAAGCAAAAACAACAAATTATCTTGCTTCTGTTTACTATTTATCAGGAGAAAAAGGGAAAAAATTCTTTGATGTACTGTTCAGAACAGGGAATGAGGTAAGGGAAGCATCCAGGTCCAATGTCTTCCTGGTTAAAGATTCAGTGCTGATCACACCGGAGAAGAATATTCTAATGGGGATTACGCGGAAGGTTGTTCTTGAGATCGCGGAAACATTGGGGATAAAAGTTAAATATTCCCCTTTGTCGGATGATGATATAAAAAATAGTGACGAAATATTTTTAACCGGAACCTCCAAAGGGATAATGCCTGTAACAATGATTGAAGGTATGAATGAAAGTTCCGGTTTACCAGGGCCGATGACAAAATTACTAATTCAGGAATATAATACTTTACTTCCCGGATAAATTTCCCCTGTTGAACTTCACGATTGAATTATGGTATTTCAAAATGTTTATAGAACGATAAAGTACCTGTCCCCATAGACAGGTCAAATTTCGCAATTTGTCCGATTTATGTTATATAAATCAATTAAGTCATGAAAAATAAGAGATTGATCAGAATAATCGCAATAATATTTGTTCTTGTTACCGGTATGAACTCATATTCTGATCTTGTCCTATGCCGTCATGAGAACGGGAATACAAATATTGTTACCGGTGAATTTCACGACTCAGTTCATGGTGGTAAAGTATCCAATGAAGAACAATCATGCTCTATCCATGAAGCAGAAGATTGTCATACCTGTATTGATATTCCTATTCAGATTAGAAATATAACAATTCTAATTTCAAGAATTTATGTAAAAGAGAAGATCGATTCCATCACCTATTTTAATTCAGGAATAGAAAAGCTTAGTCTGATCCCGGCTGTGTCAGGGAGATTCTCAGACAAATTCCCCGGTCTTCCTGTGTGCAAGACTTTTGCAAAAGTTGTCCTCCTGATCTGATATTTTCCCCCTCTATCCGGGGAAGAAACTACTCAAAATTAAATTAGGAGGATAATATGTTTGGAAAATCATATAAGGTTTTTAGTGTTACCCCGATTGTATTAGTGATCCTGCTAATACCGTTTTCTCTCCATTCGAATATTCAGGAGAATAATAATGATCTGACCCTGAATGCAGTTTTATTAAAAGTGCTCGGAGGGAATCCGGATCTTGCGGCATTGAGATATGAGGTCAAATCAAAGGATGGAAGAATTTATCAGCAGTCAAGATTAGCTAATCCGGAATTTGAATTTGAACTTGAAAATTTTGCCGGAGGCGGGGAACTGAGCGGATTCGGCCGGTCAGAGTATACAGCATTGTTAAGTCAGGAGATCCCCACCGGAAACAAGAGATCCCTGTCTGTCAGGATAGCAAAAGTGGAAAAAACAATTTCAGAACTGATGCTTAATAAAAAGGTAGCAGACCTTTTGCTGGAGGCAAAAATAAAGTTTTATGAACTTTGCTTTCTTCAGGAAAAAATTGCTTTGAAAAAAAAGCAGACAAGTCAGATAGAGAATTTTAAGTTACAGATTCTTAAAAGGGTAAGAGCAGGGAAAACATCGCTTTTAGAATTATCCAGGATAAAAATATATTTACTCAGATGTAAGACAGATCTGAAATCGGCAGTTTCGGAGTTCTATTCAACAGGATTATATCTGGCCTCACTCTGGGGTGAAGATACATTTTCATACCAATCAGTTATTGCTGGATACTCAGAATGGGAGAAATTCATAATTAGTGATGAAATGAATAAAATATCAGATCTTAATCCTGATCTTGCTGTGCTGAAGAAAGAGATTAAACAGCATGAAGTTGAGCTCAGGCTTGAGAAAGCAATAAGAATTCCGGATATTTCTATATCAGGCGGGATCAAACGGCATTCTGAGACAGGATTAACCGCTTTTACTGCTGGTATATCCATACCTGTTCCTATATTTGACACAAATAAGGGTGGAGTGTCAACAGCCGGGTATCTTGTGGATAAAGCTGCTGCAGAACTGAAATCTGAAGTATTGAGAATAAGGTCTGAACTAACAGCAAAATTCAGAATTTTAATAACAGAGCTGGAAAACACTAAAATTTATAAAGATGAGATCATCCCCGAATCAGAAAAAACATTGATGATAATATCGGAAGCTTATGCCATGGGCAGATCCGACTATCTTGACGTTATTGATGTTTATGATTCTGTGTACGAGATCAATGAAGAATATATTCGGAGTATCCGTGACCGGAGGATAGAATTGGCTGAAATTGAAAGGCTGAACGGTAGGATACTTAATATAACGGTTAACAGGAGTGAAAATGAGAAATAATATAAAAAGTAATGCAGGTATTATACTTTTGATCGGAATATTTGTGTTTATTATTATAAATTGTTCGATAAATAAAGACAATGAGGCTAAAGAACAGAGTAATGTCATCAATCATAAGGACGAAGGTGAAATTCCTGATGAGCAGGACCATGAAGGTGAGGCGGATCATGTTGTCCTCTCAAAAGAGGCAATAAAACTTGCCGGGATAACAATAGAGCAGGTAGCATTGGAGCAGATCGACAAAAAAGAGTTATTCCCCGGTGAGGTGTGTTTCAATGAAGAGAAACACAGCAGAGTAATACCCCGGTTCCCCGGTATTGTAAAAAAAATATATAAAAGTGAAGGAGATGCAGTTCGTAAAGGCGAAATTCTCGCAAAGATCCAGAGTAATGAAAGTTTAACGAACTACGATATAATTTCCGACCTTTCCGGAATTGTTACAAAAAGAGATATTGCGCAGGGCGAGTTTGCAGGTGAAGGTCGTGTGATCTTTGAGATAGCGGATCTGTCAACCCTCTGGGTCCATTTGAATGTCTTCCCTGATAGTATTAGAAATTTTAACAAAGGTATGGATGTGAAATTGATTTCGATTAACGGGGAAAGATCAGCAACCTGCAAAGTAATATCCATTATCCCTGTAGTTGACAGAAATACAAGGAATATGACAGTCAGGGCTTTGTTAAAAAATGGGGAGAATATATGGCTCCCCGGAGGATTTGTTAAGGGTGAGATCAGGATAATATCTAAGGTTAAAGTTCCGGTTGTTTATTCAGAGTCGATCCAGTTCTTAAATGATGAGCCTGTTTTATTCGTACCTGAGGAGGAAAATGAGTTTCATATCGTTCATATTGTCACAGGGCGAAAAAACGGGACTTTCATTGAGATAACACATGGTCTCAAGCCAGGCGACAAATATGTCAGAAAAGGATCTTTCGAAATAAAGGCCAGGATCATAACCAGCACAATGGATGGACATGCAGGGCATGGCCATTGAGCAGAGGTGAGAATGATTAACAGGCTAATTGATATTTCTATAAAGCACAGACTGATTGTAATAATTTTAATAATTGGTGTTTTTGTTGGTGGAGTGTTTCAGTATAAGGAATTACCGGTTGATGCATTTCCTGATATATCTCCAATCATGGTCCCGGTATTTGCCGAAGCCCATGGAATGGCACCCGAAGAAATAGAAAGGCTGATAACTTTCCCCATAGAGTCAGCTATGAACGGCCTGCCTGATGTCACTCTTGTCAAGTCAACATCGGCTTTTGGAATGGCTGTGATCTATGTCTATTTCAAGGACAGTGTCGATATTTATTTCGCAAGGCAGATCGTCAGTGAAAGGCTGCAGAGTGTTTCTGCTTCTCTTCCGGAAATGGATGAGGCTCCTTCGTTAGGACCGATATCAACCGGCCTGGGCCAGATATTTATATATTATCTGACAATTGATAACAATGTTGACACAGGAGGTAAAGACAAGAATACTTATTTGAGAGAGATTAATGACTGGTTAATAAAATTTCATTTGCAGGCTGTACCGGGAGTCACAGATATACTATCTATCGGCGGACATGTACTTCAATATCAGATAAATATAGATCCTTATGCATTGCTGAAATATGAACTTGATCTGGAGGATGTGATTTCTGCTGTAAAAGGTAATAACCGAAATGTCGGAGCGCAATTCCTGGTGATAAATTCTGAAGAATATCTTGTCCGTGGGATCGGGCTCGTACAGACCCTGGAAGACATAAGAAATATTCACTTGAAAACTATTGATGGAACTCCGGTAAAGATATCTGAAATTGCAGAAGTAAAATATGGGAATGAGATCAGGAGAGGTGTTGTCACTAGAAATGGAGAAGAAGAAGTTGTATCAGGGATTGTATATCAGTTATTCGGAGAGAATACTTCTGAAGTAATTGAGAGGTTATATGAAAAAATTCCCCAGGTTCAAAAAGTTCTTCCGGAAGGAGTAAATCTGATTCCTTACTATGAACAGGCAGAACTGATAAAAAAAGCGACCGGAACTGTAAAGAATGCCCTCCTTCTCGGAGTGATACTGGTTCTTGTTGTATTAATGGTATTCCTGGGAAATGTAAGGAGTGCTTTTATAGTCTTACTGGCTTTACCCTTTTGTGCATTTATCTCCGTGATCTTTATGGGGTTTTCAGGCTTATCGGCAAATCTCATGTCTCTTGGCGGTATTGCGATCGGGATCGGAATGCTGGGGGACGGGGCAATAGTTATGGTTGAAAATATCTTCAGGATTTTATCAGATCCGGCCAGCAAGGATAAAAACAGGATAAAACTGATAGGGGAGGCCGCAAGAGGAGTAGGCAGGCCGATAGTCTTCTCAATAGCGATAGTAATCATTGTTTTTCTCCCTATTTTCACCCTACAGGGAGTTGAGGGAAAAATGTTCTCACCGCTTGCTTTCACAATTTCCTTTGCATTGATCGGATCGATAGCTGCAGCATTGATCATGGCACCGGCACTTTCCACATATCTGCTTAAGCCGGGGAAAAGCCGGGAGCTTTTTCTTTTTAAAGCCATAAGATCACTTTATGAATCGACTCTGTTAATTGCCATGAAATTCAGAAAAACCGTAATTTCGTTCATCACGATCAGTTTTCTGATCAGTATTCTTCTCATCCCTCATCTGGGAACAGAGTTCATCCCTACACTGGAAGAGGGTTCTATCCTGATCGGAGTATCCATGGCACCTTCTATTTCACTGGAGAAGGCTACTGAAACAATAATGAAGATCGAGAAACAACTAACAAAATATGAAGAGGTAAAACAGACAATATCAAGGATCGGGAGGCCGGAAACAGGGTCTCATCCTCACCCGGTCAACTATGCCGAGGTTCATATTGAACTCTTCCCGAGAGCGGAATGGATCGGGTTCAAGGATAAAGCTTCACTGATTGAATCTATGGAGTCCGGGCTTTCGGAATTTCCCGGTATCCAGCTTAATTTTTCACAACCGATCCAAAATGCTTTCGATGAGCTTTTGTCAGGAACAAAAACAGAATTAGCAATTAAGGTATTCGGGGAGGAGTTGGCGGTTCTTAAGGAGAAAGCGACAGAAATAAAAAATAAAATAGATAAAGTTGAAGGCCTCGTTGATCTCTCTCTTGAACAAAGTTTCGGTCAACCACAACTTCAGGTAAGAGTGGACAGGTCGGCTTGTTCCAGATATGGAGTGAATGTCTCAGAACTTCTTGAAAAAGTGGAGATCGCAATCGGAGGAGAGTCGATCGACCAGGTATACTTGAACACCAGAAGATTTGATATAAATTTAAGGTATAAGGAACAGTTTAGAAAAGATCCGGAATCAATAAAGAACCTTATTATAAAAGGGGGGAACGGGGAACTTTTAAAACTTTCGCAGCTGGCAGAGGTAAAAAATGTGACTGGCCCGATTCAGATCAACAGAGAAAAAAATATGAGAAGGTGGGTCATCCAGGCTAACATCCGGGGGCGGGATCTTGGAGGAGTGGTCTCTGATATAAAAAGTATAATCAAGGATAGTATTGAGTTCCCACCGGGATATTATGTTGAGATCGGAGGGCAGTTCGAAAATCAGGAAAGGGCGATGGCGAAGCTTAAAATCATTGTACCGATAGCAATTATCCTGATCCTTTTTCTTCTCTACCTGACATTTGGATCGCTTAAAAATGCTCTGTTAATTATTCTGAATATCCCTCTGGGGCTGATCGGAGGTATATTCGGGCTTTTCATCTTCCGGGAATATCTCTCTGTCCCTGCATCGATCGGATTTATCGCATTGTTCGGTGTAGCAGTTCAGAATGGAGTAGTTCTTGTATCATATATTAACAGATTGATACAGGAAGGTATGGATCCGGATGAAGCAGTTATACGTGGTGGTATTGTAAGGCTGAGGCCGGTACTTATGACCGCATTAACCACTGTTCTCGGACTGATCCCTCTTCTCCTTTCTCAAGGGATCGGCGCGGAGGTACAACGTCCTCTGGCAGTAGTTGTTGTGAACGGACTTATCTCATCAACATTTCTTACATTGATACTGATCCCGGTTCTTTATAAATGGTTTAGTGATAATAAGGAGAAAAGACAGCCTGAATAAAAGACAGATCAATAATAATTCCGGCAGAACCAATATAGGTTTATTATCAGAGGAACAATTTGTATGGTTTTTCGTTTCATTAATATAATGGAGGAATTGTGGGAAAAACCATAACTAAAGGGAAGAGTAGTTTTTTAGATACTTTATTGTTTTCTGTTTTTATTCTTTTTCTGGTTATTATATTTGTCCGTAGCAGTTCAATTCAATTGCATAGTTGCTCAACATTTATGTTGAATAAAGGGAATCATAGGATTGTCGGGCATAATCTGGATTCGGGAAAACATAAGCCCGGACTTGTTATAATAAATAAACGGGGTGTACAAAAAAGTTCAATGTCATGGCAGGAACTTGCTTATGGGAAAAAAATTCCAAACCCTTCTATTGACTGGGTTTCTAAATTCGGTTCAATAACATTTGCAAAATACCGGGATTTCCCTGACGGAGGGGTAAATGAGGAGGGATTATTCATAGTTGAAATGTCCCTTGTCGGAACAAAGTTCCCGGTTGATAAAAAAAAACCTGCAATATTTATGATGTTGTGGATGCAGTATGCACTCGATAATTTCTCATCAGTTGACCAGGTGATTAAAAGTGCTCATAATTTCAGCATTGATGGCTGGAGCTGGCATTTTTTTACAGCAGACAGGACAGGTAATACGGCAGCAATAGAATTCATTGATGGAGAGATAGTGATTCATTCAGGCAAAGATATGCCGTACCCTGTACTCGAAAACTCAACTTATAAGAAAGAGATTAACCGATTGAAAGAATATAAAGGTTTTGGTGGCGAAAAGTTAATCGATCTGAAGGATAAAAAGATGCCCACATTTGTCTGTGGTGCAAAAATGCTGTCTGAATATGATTCTGCTAAGTCAAATGGAGTTGAATATGGGTTTTCTATACTTGATGTTTTCAGCTGGAGCGGGACACAATGGTCATATATATGTGATCTTAAGGACAATAAGGTATATTTTAAAACAAAAAAATCGGCAAAAATTAAAACAATCGACTTAAACAAGACTGATTTCTCATGCTCGACACCTGTTAAAATGCTGAGTATTCATACTGATGTGGATGGCTCTGTAGATAATTTAATGAAAACATATTCTTATGAGTTTAATAGTTCATATATTAGAAAGAATTTTGTAGCAGGTAATTATGAACCTGTTTTTAAGAGGTTTGGCAGTACTCTGGATGATGCCGTAAAAAGGTTTGCCGATTATTCTGAAAATACAAAGTGTACAGAGGTTAAATAAATCTTCCTGATTAAAATCAGATTGTCCGATCTTATTGCCATGGGTTTTTCCAGTTTACGGAAATGGCATAATTCATACATTTGGAAAAAATATCCAGATCAAATTCCGGACATTTGATATTCCTTTTAGATAAGATCTTTTCTGATATCTTATTGTCGAATCTCCGGATATCCCGTATATACGGCCCGTACATTTTCAAATATTCACTGAAAAGGATCTCAAGTGCATTGAGTGGTTCCTCTTTTAATTCCTCTCTGGATACAGAACGGAATCCTTTTATATTGAATGATTTACTGAAAAAGCCTGTAAGATCATCCAGTGTTGTATCGGAATTATTTATTATATGGAAAATACCCGGATCTACAGAGTTTTCCATGATAGCGATAAATGCATCCGTATAGTAATTGATCGGGATCAGGTTAATTGTACCGCCACTCTTTTTTTCCATCCTTATCGGTAGAAAGATGCCCCCGTCCTCATCTATCCGGACTCCCATCTGCTTTGCCTTCTCTCCCCCCTTCCGGAGGATGTCATTCCTGTATGTGTTTTTTAGAAAAATAGCCATTTTGACAGGATAATACACAGCATTAAAAAGGGTGCTTCTACCGGTTTCAGAATCCCCGTAAACAATTGATGATCTGTAA
>JAGLQR010000109.1 GCA_023136725.1 Candidatus Aminicenantota bacterium | reverse complement strand
GAAGAGCCGGAAAAACTTTTAAAAGATCCTTATTTTGCATTTTATACTGTATTTCTAATAATAATTTTTATCCTTGCTTACTTTTTTAAATAGAATGGAATTTGAAATTTTTTTAAAAATAATTTTATCTTCACTGCTAGGAGGACTTTTCGGTATCAGCAGGGAAATCTCCGGGAGAGGTAGCGGAATCAGGACAATATTTCTTATCTCTACTGGAAGTACACTTTTTTCAATACTCTCTCTTGAGCTGGCAAAGATATCAAAAACTGCTGATCCATCGATAATAATCGCACTTATCATTGCAGGTGCGGCTCTGATCGGCAGCAGCGCTGTTATAAGGTCAACAACATTCAAAACAGGCCTGCTAACCGGAACTACACTCTGGACTTCAGCCGGAATAGGAATCGCAGTCGGCCTCGGGATGTATCTCGAAGCATTTCTGATCACTGTATTGATAATCATGATACTCGGATTGTTCAGGTTGATCGATATGACATTCAGGGAAAGATCGAGGCTGAATTCATATACCATAAAAGTAAAGAAACGGATCTCTGCCCTTTCAGATATAAAAAAGCTACTTATGGAGTGCGGAATAAATAACTATGAATGGAGTTATGAAAAGATCAAAAGTGGATTCATTTTAGAGTTAACTATCGCTGCCTCGGGTAATAAAGATGACCTGTTCACAGAGAAGTTGATGGAAATGGCTGATATCGAAGAGGTCAGAAGTGATCATATCTGATGGTTGATCTGCTTGTTGCAACAACCAATAAAGGGAAGATCCGGGAAATAAAAGCAGTTCTTTCCGGATCAATAGAAGACCTGAGGATATTTACTCCGGAAGATTTCGGGATCACAATATCTCCTGATGAAACCGGAGAAACATTTCTCGAAAATAGTATTGAAAAATCGGTATTCTATAGCCAATTGAAAAAAGGTATCCTTACCATTGCAGATGATTCCGGATTAATGGTTGATTCACTAAACGGATCCCCGGGAATTAAATCGGCAAGATATTCCGGTGTTGACTCCGATGACAGGAAGAACATTATTAAACTTCTTAATGAATTAAAGAACAAACAAAACAGAGATGCAGGTTTTATCTCGGTGATCACCCTTTCTAAAGACGGTAAAGTTATAAGATCCTTCAGAGGGGAGGTCAGAGGAAAGATCATTAATGATCAAAGAGGAAATAATGGCTTCGGATATGACCCGGTGTTCTATTATGAACCTCTGGGGAAAACCTTTGCGGAACTTAGTGAAAATGAAAAAAACAGGATATCTCACAGATCAATTGCATTAAATAAGCTTAAAGATTATCTGACAGAAGAAATGGGTGCAGTATAAATATGGATTACATTAACTTTGCTTTTCTAATCTTATCATCAGGTTTCTTTCTATTTCTGTCCGTTTCCTCAATCTATGAAAAAGAGAAAAGAGCTTCTCTTATCTCTTTTTTATTTGCTTTGATCATGGCCCCTTTATGGGGAGGGCTTATAATTTTGAACTCAACACCTGTGATCCGTATTATAAATCTCACAATTCTGAGTTTTGCATTTATCATCCTTGTGATCTCTCTGATAAAGTATTTCCCGAAAAAACCATTGCCGAACATTGAGAAGATCACACAATTTGATGAGAGGGATCACATGTTCTCCAGGATGAGTATGCAGAAATTTCCTGATAATTCTGAGAAATATTACAAATTGAATCCTGACATGGAAGCAGTTGACAAAAAGATTGCCAAAGATCCGAACCTGGGTGATCCCGGGGCGAAATTTTATGACAAGTATTATTCGCCAATAGTTAATTCGGCATTCACTTTGCTTGAAAGAACATCAGAAATAAGATCAGGGAAGACCAGCATTAATAAAAATAACCTTGATGTTAATGAAGTTTCAAAAACGATCAGATGGATGGCAAATTATTATGGGGCGATCGAAATAGGGATAACTGAATTGAAAGAGCATCATTTATACAGTCATCACGGCAGGCATGAAAAGAATTGGGGTGATCCTGTCACTAACAAACACAAATACGGTATTGTAATAGTTGTTAAAATGGATCAGGATATGATCGGTCAGGCACCATCACTACCGGTATTGCTTGAATCGGCCAAACAATATGTGGAGAGTGCAAAAATTGCTCATCTGGTAGCCGAATATATAAGGGAGCTGGGTTATGATGCCGTATCGCATATAGATGGAAATTATGAAATCCTTGCCGTTCCAATGGCAAAAGATGCAGGCCTCGGAGAGATCGGGAGGATGGGCATTCTCATTCACAGGAAACTCGGGCCTTCAGTGAGACTTTCTGCTGTCACTACCGATATGCCGCTTCCTCCTTCAGATCTTAAAGATGAACATATTGAGGAGTTTTGTAACATTTGTAAAAAATGTGCGGTCAATTGCCCCACCGGATCAGTTCCCAAAGAGGACAAACCTGCTAACAGGAACTTTGAGCATTGGTCGATTGATCAGCAAAGCTGTTATTCCTATTGGAGAAAATCAGGTACAGACTGCGGATTCTGCATCAGAGTATGCCCCTATACAAAAAAGGACACTTTCATCCATAGAATAATAAGAGCCTATATATCCAGGAACCCTGTTAATCAGAGGATCGCACTTATTATGGATGATATATTTTACGGAAGGAAGTTCCGGCTTAAAACACAGGATGATCAGAAGAAATTTTTCAAAGTTTCCCGGTAACAATTACCACCATAACCAGTATCATGATTAACCCTATTTAAGCAATTCTCTATTGAAGTAATTGTTCATGACATCCCGGGGAGAAAGAATATCAAATTCATAATAAAATTCTCCACGGTCTGTCATTTCACCGGCCAATAAGAGGATTGGAATAATTATTCCCCCGGCACCTGTCAGTAAAATTAAAACAGAAGGAATAGCCAGTCCTGCAATTATCCGGAACAACGTCAGCAGGATCTGAATCGATGATCCAAAGCCATAGGATACTTTTCTCCTGAGATAAAGGCTGACCTTTATAACAGACAATATGATAAATCCTGTAATAAAACCGGTAATATAGCAAAGGAAAAAGGAGAGGGTCAGCGTAATCTGAGCACTGTGGAACAATTCCATTCTGGCCCCGGCAGATCGGGAGTAGATCATATCCGCAGAGAAAGCAGTCAGATAAATAGTGATCATACCTGCTATTCCGGAGAAAGGATTAAGTTTACCTGATAATGACAGAAATGAAAATGAAAGGAACAGGGCAAAGAATACAGATTCCCGGCTTATCCAGGAATTTGAAAAATTCCTGATGATCCTGAAGGAGCGGCTCTTTTTCCCGAGATGAATCAGAGAAATAACTATACCTGAGATTGCTGAAACTCCAAAGATAACCGGATCAATATTCTTCCCTGCCAGAAAATTGCCGCCGAACACAGCGCCCAGAACCGAGATTAGTAAAGTGAACATGAAGAGAGTCCACTCCCGTTTCAATGATACATCAACAACTTTTACATCCGGGCCGGAAGAGTAACTCTTCAGTATCTCTTCAGGATATGTATTAATATATTGCTGCTTAGATGCTGAAGGCCTCCCCGGCTTCTCTATCGATATTGCAGGAGAAATTCCGGTCTCCGGAAAAAAGGGGACCTTCTGTTCCACCGTTTCAGGATCGATCAATTGAGTCTGCAAAGCTCCGGTAGGGCAGACAGTTTCACAGGCGGGCCTGAATCCACTGCTGATCCTCTCATGGCAAAGGTCACATTTCTTCATTATCCCTTCAGAAATATCAAATTCAGGTGCTCCATAGGGACAGACCCAGGAACAATAAGTGCAGCCTATACATAAAGTATCATCAATTATCACAATTCCGCTTTCAGGATCTTTTCTGATAGCCTTTGCCGGACATTGTTCTTCGCATGGAGGTTCCAGGCAATGATTGCATGCCATAGAGAGATGATAGTGAGGGATATCTGAAATTATCAAAGGGTTGTAGGTAAGAACATCTCTTAAGTTAGAACCGGGGTCCATACCTTTCTCAATAGCACATCCTACGATACATGCATGGCAGCCGACACATTTGTCAGGATCAAAAACGAATCCGTATTGTTTCAGCTTAACCTCCGGATATCTGCCCTGTTATCATAAAAAGCTGCTCCATATCCCATATCAGTTTCGATCTGACCGGTAAGGAAATTAACGCTTCCGCCTTCATCCATCCAACGGCCGTTCCTGACAAGAAGAGAGCCTGACCTTAATCCAAAATCAATTTTAGCTTTACCACTTATTATTCCACGATTATTAAAAACCTCTACGGAGCTCCCCTCAGATATCCCCTTTTTCGAAGCATCATCCGGATTAATATGTATAAATGATGGATCATCAAATTGGGATATCATCTTCAGGTTCCCGAATTGTGAATGAATTCTGTTCTTGGTATTGGATGAAAGGAGAACAAATGGCAGATCACTTTTGTCCGAGACTGCCGGCGGTTTATACTCCGGAGTTTTATCTACTCCCCATCTCTCTTCTGCCTCATCTGAACTTAGTTCAATCTTCCCGGACGGAGTTCTGAATATAAGATCATCGAAAACAATATCTCTGCTTCCCGGAGCCGGCAGAGGCCCTTCTTTCAATCTGTCAAGGCTGAGTCCGGAAAAATCTGCCACTCTTTCCTTCAGGAACTCTTCCACTCCTTCATCAGAGGGAGGAGGGATCTTCCCCTTCAGATCGCTCTCACTGAGGCCAAGTTTCATTGCAAGATGATAAAATATCTCTGATTCGGGCTTAACTTCTCCGGGGGGATCGATAATTTTCTGTTTCAATTGTATATAGTGGTGCCAATAGGCATTTATAACATCTGATTGTTCAAACATGGTTTTTGCCGGAAGGACAATATCCGCCTCTTTCGCTGTATCGGTCATGAACTGGTCCACAACAACTCTGAAATCAAGTGACCGGAAAGCTTCGATCACGCTCGTAGTATCAGGATTTTGCGTGACCGGGTTTCCCCTTTCGACCCAGATCATCTTAATAGGAGGATCCTTGCTTTTAAGGATGCCCTCTCCGAGTTTTGATACGGAAATTGAATTACGTATATTTTCCTTATCATTGACTGGATATATTGCAAGAGGATCTACTATAGCATCAAATATATGGCTCTGAAGATTTGCATAAACCCAGCCGCCACCCTTTTTCCCGATATTACCGGTAATTACGGGGAGGGCAATAAGTGAGCGAATGGTCTGCCCGCTGTTACGGTATCTCTGCATCCCGAATCCTGCAGTAATGGTCATAGGTTTTGTTTTACCGATAATCTCTGACAATTCTGCTAATTCCTCAGCAGATACTCCCGTAATACGTGCTACGATATCAGGTGTGTATTTCCCGGCGGTTTTTTTATACTCATTAAAACCTTTCACATTATTTTTTATAAATTCCTTATCTATGAAGTCATTCCTGATAAGCAGGTTTCCTATACCCAATGCCAATGCCCCATCTGTCCCGGGTGCAGGAGATATATGAATATCCGCCTTTGATGAGGTTTCCGTTCGCCTGGGATCGATCACAACGAACTTCCCCCCGTTCTTCAAAGAATTTTCTATGAACTTCATCTGGTGAATATTTGTTTCTGCAATATTCTTTCCCCATGAAATTATCAACCCCGAATCTTCAATATCCCAGGGCGCGTTATGTTTATTTTCTCCAAGGGTCAGGCGTGTAGCTTCAAGGCCGGATGGCCAGCACAAGTCTCCATATGTGGATGTGAATCCTCCGGATAACTCCCAGAATGCCGGGCCTACCCTGTTCAGAAGCCCTTTGGTCCCGGTTGCCGCATAATATAAAATTGATTCAGGGCCATATTTTTCATGCATTTCCCTGATCTTTGACGCTATAATTGAGAATACTTCATCCCATCCGATCCGGACAAATTCTCCTCCGATTTTTTTTAATGGATAAAGAAGGCGATCCGGATGGATGACCCTCTCGGAATAACTCAAGCCTTTAAGGCATATCCCCTCTGATGTAGCTCTATTCCCGGGGTGAGGCTCAATAAGTCCGATACGCCCGTTATTTACAGATACAAGGAAAGAGCAGGTACTATAACAATCCCGGGGACAGGCAGATACCTTTATTGACATACTATAAAGTTATATCATCTCTGTGAACTGATCCGGGAGAAAATGCCGGGAGGCAGACAGCTATGTATTCTGCACCCCCCTCCTCGGGAGAACTGTATTTGACCCACTCACCCGATTTGACAACGATCGCCTGACCACCTTTTATCTCATAATTCTG
>JAGLQR010000108.1 GCA_023136725.1 Candidatus Aminicenantota bacterium | reverse complement strand
GGGAGATATCATGAACTTTTCTCAGGGGAGGGCTCATTACATACTTTGCCCCTTTTCCCCCTTTTTCATAGACAGAATCATCGAGGATCAGATAATGAGGGCAGGTTTCTGCAAAAACTGAAATCCCCCTCTTTTTTGCTTTCAATATACTGTCAACACCCTGCTCAGTTGTCAGATGCACAATATACAGAGGGCACCTTGTGATGCCTGAAAATAAAATTGCCCGGTTAACTGCATCTATTTCCATTTCCGGCGGCCTGCTCTCAGGATAATTCCGGACTCCGGTTTTTCCTGAAGAGACCATTTTTTCCCTGAGAAAATCTTCAATATCTCCATTCTCACAATGGATCATCGAAATTCCACCGGCTTTCTTTATCATCTCCATCACTCTGAGTATCTCAGGGTCATTCATCCCGATTGAACTTTTATATGCCATATAAAGCTTAAATGATGTGATCCCTTCATTTTTTACCATTTCAAATATTTCTTTTTCTGTTTCGGGACCGATTGAAGTGACAGACATATGGAGAGAATAATCACATAATGAATTTTCAGCTTCTTTTTTCCTTTTTGCAAGGGCTGAATGAAGCGATTCTCCTTTTTCGGGTGTTACAAAATCTATTAAGGTTGTTGTCCCTCCGGAAAGGGCCGCAATTGATCCGGATTCAAAATCATCTGATGATCTCCCATTTCCGGTCGGGAGAGACATATGAACATGCGGGTCAACCCCTCCGGGAAGGACAATGTGACCGGAAGCATCAATTATTCTGATATTCTTGTCTGCCGGGATCAACTCTTTTCCTATATTTTTGATCTTCCCGCCGGAGATCAGTATATCGCTTTTATATTGTCTGTTATGAGTGGTTATCAGTCCGTTCCTGACAAGAATATCTTCCATTTCCGGTTTTCAGGATTTCAACAAACCTGTCCTCTCATTAAATG
Source organism: Candidatus Aminicenantota bacterium (assembly GCA_023136725.1). Lineage (GTDB taxonomy): Bacteria > Acidobacteriota > Aminicenantia > UBA2199 > UBA2199 > UBA647. The sequence continues at coordinate 5,365 of JAGLQR010000108.1, read as the reverse complement.
CCCTGATCAGATCATCCCACTTTTCGGGCTGGCTGAATATTTTGTCCCAGATCGTCCGGTCATACCATAACTGGTTCAGGTCTTCTACTTCCTTCTTCTGTTGTTCCACCCATGTAAAATATTTAAGATTATGGATCGCTTTTTTATCCAGATATGTCAATTCCTTCAGATTGTCTGTCCCTGCTCCGAAAATTACCCGGTCAAGATCCTTATGAGCATTAACTTCAGTGTATTTTCCTTTTGCTTCGTTCAGCTCATTTATTCTCGACTGATACAACTCGGCTGAGTCTGTTGCAACAGTGAAGATCACATCATCGGAAGTAAATTCATAATATTTAGCTGTTTTTATGGCAGTGATGAGATTTGATATTGAGGAGATGCCCAGAAGGTTAAGCTGTTTAATAATTTCAACCGGTACACCCTCATCAGCAAGAGCCTTCTTCCCGCTCTCTTCATTAAAGAGCCTGAGCACTTTCATGCAGTCCTCATCATCTATTGCAACAATCATATCTGTATTTTTTGAATTATGGATCCAGGGAACATGTTTGTCTCCAATACCTTCGATCCTGTGTCCTCCGAATCCGTTCCTTAGAAGAGTAGGGCATTGGAGAGCTTCCGATGCCACAACTTTCATCATGGGGAATTTTTTTCTAAGATAATCTCCTGCGGCGATAGTTCCGGCAGATCCGGTAGCTGAAATGTATGCTGCAAAATTTCCTTTTCCTTTCAGATCCTTAGTAAAAATTTCCTCTAACGCATCTCCGGTCACCGTGTAGTGCCATGCACTATTTCCAAACTCGTCGAACTGATTAAAGATCATTACATCATCACGGGTATCCCTCAACTCCCAGCATTTATCATATATCTCTTTTACATTCGATTCACATCCCGGAGTAGCGATGACTTCTGATCCTATCTCTTCAAGCCATTCAAACCTTTCGCGGCTCATCTCTTCAGGAAGAATTGATACTGATTCACATCCCATAAGGTAAGAATCGAATGCACCGCCTCTGCAATAATTTCCTGTAGAGGGCCATACGGCCTTGTGAAATGTAGGGTCAAACTCACCGGTAATTATTTTCGGGGCAAGGCAACCGTATGCTGCTCCGACCTTGTGGGCACCCGTAGGGAAATATTTTCCCACAAGGAGAACGATCCTTGCATCTACTCCGGTTATTTCTTTTGGCAGCTCAAGGTAATTTACCCCGCCATACAAACCTCCGGTTTTTTTAGGCTCATTCTTCCATGTTATTCTGAAAAGGTTCAGCGGGTGGAGGTCCCAGAGTCCTATATTCCGGAGTTCATTCTTGATCGAGTCGGGGACCAGTTCCGGGTTCCGCATCTGTTCAAATGTAGGTAGAATTATTTTCTTTTCTCTGAATCTTTGAGCAGACTTTTCAACTATTTCTTCACTTATTATTTTATCAGTTATACTTATCATTCCTTCTCCTGTATTTAATCGGGGTATAGAAACAATATAGCTCTTTTCATGGCTTTGTCAAGAGTGATGAGTCCGGGAGGAGGGGTTTCAGATTTCTTTCATCCTGTCCCAGAGAATTTTGCTCAATTCGGAAGAATGTTTCAAAATTGATGATTCATCCAGATGCAGGATCTTTTTCTCTTTCATTACGATATCTCCACCGGAAATGACGGAGTCGATATCATTACCGGATATTCCGTATACAAAGTGAGAATGAAAATTACTGCTATTAAAATTTGTACCGGGCCTGTAATCAAGGACAATTAGATTATTATCTCCGTCACCTGAAAATCCGCCATGCTTCAGATAATTATGTCCGTTTCTTAACCTGTTATAAATATCAGCAGGACTATTTCCTCCCGAGAGGTTCCCTGTTAAATATGCAGTTCTCGCACTGCCTGACATATCACTATTCATCCCGTCAGTTCCTAGTAGTAATCTTTCTTCGAGTTTTTCAGGATCAAAGATTCCCACGCTATTGTTAAGATTGCTTTCCGGATTCTGCACGATCCAGGATTCGGAATCTGCAAGAATATTTCTCTCTTTGTTATCTATATGAATGCAATGTGCAAGAATAGATCTTTTTAGAGAAAGGGCACCGGAATCGGAAAGCCGTTCGATCACTCTCTTCCCATATTTGCTATGAGTGATTTTCTGATCAACCTGATCTTCCGCTGCATGAATATGGATGCCTGTTCCGTATTGTTCCGCCATGGATACGGCTTTGCCGAGCAGTTTCTCCGAAACTGTGAATGAGGCATGAAGTCCTACAAGGCCCTGCTTTCCACTCTTCAGGTATTCTTCAGTTTCACTGAGGGCTTCATTTGCATGGATATCACCATCCCTGTCAGAAAGTTCATAACATAGAAGTGATGAAATTCCACATTTCGAAAGTGACTTTTCAATTGTTCCAAGTGAACCGTTTATGGAAAAAGGTGATGAGTGGTGGTCAATGATAAATGTTACTCCGCTTCTAATGGATGCGATAGCAGTGGTTAAAGCACTAAGTTCGATCATTTCGTTTGTGAGAGATCTATCAAGTTTCCACCAGATATATTTCAGTATTTCATGGAAATTTGCCGGTTGCTTTGCCGGAGCCGGCATTCCTAAGGCCAGTGCAGAATATATGTGATGGTGAGAATTGATAAAGGATCTTGTTATGAATTTTCCTGTGCAATCGAGTATTTCTGAGTTTTCCGGGATAGAGTCAACTTGCTCAACTTTCCCGTCAGCCCCTTTACCAACCCTAAAGTTTCCTTCAGAAAACTCAAGTGTTTTATGATCAATAAATATTCCATTGCTCAGGAAAAGAGGCTTTGTCATCTTTCCAACTCCTTCTTTACAGCAAGGCCGAACTCTCTGAAAGAATAAGGTTTCTTAATATACTCTCCCGCTCCCATTCTCTGAGCATCCTTGACCCTGACGGTTTCTGAGAACCCGCTCACTATAATTGCTTTAACATTCGAATCTATTTTACAGAGTTTTTTAAAGGTATCAAGCCCATCGATCCCGTTCTCAAGAAGCATATCGAGGACTATCAGATCGTGCCTTTTTTTTTTAAATTGTTTTACGGCATCTTCTCCTGAGTGAACAGTGTCGATCCTGTAATTCAGTTTTGTGAGATATTCACCTGCGATCTCTCTTGGCCCGGCTTCATCATCAACAACAAGTATTCTTTCTTTGTTCCCCATAAGTTCTGAAACAGGGATGCTCTCTTTCGGCTCTGGTATTCTTTCCGAAGTTGCAGGGAAGTCTACTACAATTGTTGTCCCTTCCCCTTTTTTGCTGATTATATTAATTATACCTTTGTGATCCTGGACAGTTCCCCAGACGACGGACATTCCCAGACCGGTACCGCTCCTTTCCTTGATCTTCTTCGTATAAAAGGGTTCGAAGATCTTATTCTTTTCCTCTTTGGTCATTCCGACCCCTTCATCCTGAATGGTTATTCTTACCCTTTTCTCTTCCCCTGTTTTTTGCCCGGAGATGTTTTTTGTGCTGATAATAATTGATCCTTTCTCTTTTATAGCTTCAGCACTATTCGAGATAAGATTCATGAACATTGCAGTGAGATGAATTTTAGAACCCTTGATATTATAGAGGTCATCCTGCAGCTCTACATCAAATTTCACTTTCGGACAATCTTTTTTTGTTTTCTCGAATTCGGTCGAATTGAAAAACTCTTTAATTATAAGATTTATATTTTCAGGTTGAAAATTTGTCATACCCCTTCTTGTCAGGGTGAGAAGATCCTCGACGATCGCAGCAGCTTTCTGACCCGAATTTTTCAGTTTTGTTATATATTCCTCAACTTTTTTCTTATCTGACATATTCATCCGGATAAGGTCCGGGTAACTTACAATTGAGGTCAATACGTTGTTGAGATCGTGTGCGACACCTCCCGCAAGCCTTCCGAGAGCTTCCATTTTTTCTGATCTGTTCAGTTTATCCTGAAGGACCTTTTTCTCTTTTTCATATGCTTTTTGTGATGAAATATCTTTAAATGTGGCAACTTTTACATCCCCTGATCCCAGATCAAAATTTCTTATTGTGCTCATACAGAATATAACAGAATAATTTTTTGTCAGCAGGACAACTTCTATCGGAGTATCTGATCCGGAGAGCCCTTTCTTCCTTAGAGCGACATATGAAGCATCATGAAAAAGCATAGATATTTTCTTACCCACAAGTTCTTTCATGGAATAATCTGTCATTTCAAGGAATGCCCTGTTTACATCTACTATCAATTCGTCCTCATCATAAAAAAGGATACCTTCATCAGCAGCATCAGAAAGTTTTTTAAACCTCCGTTCGCTCTCTTTAAGAGATTGATCAGCTCTTTTTTGTATTATTGCTGCCGCGATTGTTGTTGAAATAGTTAGGAGGACATCCAGATCTTTTCCGGAATATGCATTCGGGTCTGAATAACTTTGAACTGCAAGAACTCCTATGATACCTTCACTTCTTGATCTTAAGGGAACGCCCAGCCATGAAGCACTATCAGTTCCGATAAGTTCTATTTTCTCATTTTTAAAAAGCTGCCCGATCTGATATTTGTTTGCAAGGAGAGGAGTTCCATTTTGAACAACATAGTCGGTAAAACCATTCTTCAGATAAATAATACCCTCAGGATCATTGATCTCTTCAGGATTCTCATCCACTCCATACGGGATCTGGTAAAGATGCTCTTTCTTGTTTACAACAAGAGCGATGTAAAAATTCTTTGCATCCATTAACTTGTTAGTTTCTTCCCTGACTATTGAGAGGAATTCTTCAAGACTTTCAGATTCTCCCGTAGCTCTCGATATGTTAAACAGCACCGAGTTTATCCTTTCAGCTTTTTTCCGCCTGGTTATATCTCTTACAACAGCAATAATATTCTTATTCCCTTCGATCTCAATAAGATTCAGGCTGACCTCTGTATCGATAAGTTCATTATTAAGCTTAATATGTTTCCACTCAAATAACTGGGGATTCCCGTTCAGTGCAGCCTCAACTCTCTCCATTGCAGCACTTTTTGAAGATTCTCCTCCGGGTTGATACTCAGGAGACAATTCATAAGGTTTTGCATTCAGTAATTCTTCTTTTGTCCGGCTCCCATACAATTCAAGTGCTTTTTCATTGCAGTCGATGAAAGTCATGCCGTCCATCAGTATAACTGCATCATTAACTGAATTAAGGAGAGAAGTACTATCATCAGCTATGCTTTTAAAGCTTGCCTTAAATTTTTTCTTGTTGTTTTGTTGAGTGCCCATTAAGATTACTTCAAATTATAGCATATGAATTTAACATTCTGAACATGAAAAAGGAAGAGAATTATTTGTTGATTTTATTCAAAGGGAGTTTCTTTTGTCTTATTCCGTTGAATGTGCAAAATGCATTTGC
>JAGLQR010000107.1 GCA_023136725.1 Candidatus Aminicenantota bacterium | reverse complement strand
AAATGAACCTGATTTCAGCTTCAGTGATCAAACATCCTCCTTAAAGAAGTTTATTCTATCACAATTACTTTTTTGACTATATTATGATTTCCTGATCTAATAATATCGGAGTTTAAAATGAATAAAACTATCGCTGAAATAACAATAGTTCCGCTTGGTACCGGTTCGACATCTTTAAGTCAGTATGTCGCAGATGTTGAAAACGTATTGAAGAAATATAAAGACCTGAAGAGTGAACTTACCCCTATGTCGACCATAGTTGAAGGAGAACTTGACAGAATTCTTGAAGCAGTCAGAGAAATGCATGAGACCCCTTTTAAAAAAGGTGCAAAAAGAGTCTCCACAAGGCTGAGCATTGACGACAGACGGGATAAAGAAGCATCAATGGATGCCAAAATAAAATCTGTTAAAAGTAAACTGTGATAAGTACCGTTAAATTACTATTTCACCCTTTTTATACCGATATCCAGAGCATCTTCAGGACAAACCTCAATACAGACATTACACGTATAACAATCAGGCCTTAGTTCCGCACTTTCAAGTATAGAAGGAATTGCAGTACAGGGAGATTCTTTAACACATATATTACAGTCAGTGCATTTATCCTTTTTGAATCTGATACGGAATAGTGAAACCTGTTCGATAAAGTTTGTATAGAGTCCGATCGGGCATAAAAAATGACAGAAAGGCCTGTAATACTTAAATGAAAAAATTATAGTAAGGAGGAATGGGACATAGTGAGTTATATATCCGATAAATGTTTTTTCAAGTCCGAACTCCAATCCATGGAAAGGGTTGATAAAATCATAGAATGATTTGGGATATACCTGGCCTTTATATACAATGTTAAGGATCGCTGTTGCACTTATAAAAATAAATAAAAGAAACACTATAAGCCGTACTGCATGTGCAAGTCTGAAATTAGTACGAAGCCTTTTAATTTTCAACTTGTCAGATAACATAGCTATCAGCTCTTGCATAGCACCGACAGGACATACATATCCGCAAAAAAGTTTAGGCCCGATCAATGTAAGCAGGAATATAACAAACAGCATGACAATGAATGGAATCCCGAATCCGTATAAGAGAGGTTTTGTCGCTGCACACATTGGTGAAGGATGCATTGCAAATGAATGAAAGAAATCAGCAGGAATATTACCGGCAAATCCGAAAAGAAAAGTTGATATGAGAAGTAGTGTAACCTTTATTCCACTCTTCATTTTATTATTCTTAAGAAGAAAAAGAACTAATAATCCTATTACTATCATTACTATGAATTTAGGCTGTAGCAGAAAACTGAAAAATGTAGGTGGTTTCTTCTTCGCAACATGCTCGCCCGCTTTATGTACAACCTCGGACATAACAAGTTGTGCAGAAAAAAAAGTTATCATAAAAACAATTCTCTTAAAAAAACTCATTTCGTATCCTCCGGAATATTGTTGTTGTTAAAATTAATTTACTAAATACAAGTGAAATAGTATCACACACATATAACAAAACTCAATATTGTTAAAAATACTATTAGCTGAATAAATATCAATACTTTGGCTCCAGCCGGAATTACTTTTGTTATCGCAAAAATGTTTATCATTTTTCGCTGGACCTCAACCCTCAGTTCGATATTAGCGAGACTTCGGGCATCGAGTCCCACAAAAGCAAAACCCGGCTGCGCCATGTCCTCAATGACGTGAACGGAGTGAACTAATGACAATCCCTGTTTTTCAATTTGACAACATGGGCTTATTATATTATTCTGATTTTAAGGGGAGAACCGGATATCCGGTTTCTTATATATGAAGAGTTTTAAACTAACAATAATCATCTTTCTATTACTATCTGTAAATTCAATTTATGCAGGTCTTTATGTGAACAGCCGGAATCTTTCAAAATTAAGTAATATTAAATATCTTGAACTTATATGGGAAAAACAGAATGGAGGCATTGTTCAGGGAATTGTGATCAATTATGGAGAAAGGTTGGAGAATCTCCTTTACAATGGAGATCTGACTAAAAGGAGCGGCCGGCAATTAAAGTTCAGGAATATACATGATGCTGTCAACCATATTAAAAATGAAGGATGGGAAGATATAAGGAACTACATAAAGTGTTATTCGGGAAAATCGGTTTACCATTTCTTCTTCAAAAAAATAAAATAAAAATAATTTCAGGGAAAATTAACACCCTTTCCGACGTATTAATATAATAAGGAGGAAAATTGTATAATTATTTTTTCAAATATCTTATTTTATTGATCTGTATATTATTATTATTTTCATCCACAGCAGGAAGCCAACCCGACTTTGAACTTTACCCTCATGTTTATAAATCCAGGCCTGACCTCCCCTCCCCTTATATCACCAGTGATGGCCGTGAACTAATTACAATTAAAACTCTGCAGGGCTTTTTACTTGTCCCCGTCACTCAGGAGAATGGTGAGATATACAGTTGCATGTATTATCTTTCAGGAAAAGGGAAACAACTTTATGTGGGAAACAGAGATTTCCTTTCATTGGGAAAATCAGGGCTTCATTCAGATGCTGAACTGGATAAAAAGATATATATAACAGGGAGAAAGATCGAACTGATCAATTATCTGGCAAGGCCGGGTGGATTTTCCCGTTCAGGATTTATCGGGGGAAATGAGAATATTATATCGGTCCTGAAAAATGATAACAGGATCGTCAAACTATTAGGTCTGAAACACAATGACCTCGCTAAACCTCTCTTTCATGTCTGGAATTCTATCCTGGGAAAATATTTGAGTAAACGATCAGTAAATAATGCCATAATCTTTTACAATGATCATAAAATAGTAATTAATGCTGAAGCAGGGAAAGGGTATCAGGAATCGATCTTTCATGATGAAGTTGAAGGGAAATGGAATATTCATATAAAAAAAGAATTGAAAGAGTCTGAACTCAAAATCCTGAATAAGATCTTCCCCCTGTTATCAAAAGAAAAGATGAGCAAATTCATCACAAGACTTACCGGCATTCAGATCAGTGAGATGAACCCTTTTTATATAATGAGATACGGGTTTTATGAGGGGCATACAGATTTCCGTGCAGATCCGGTTGCCATAACACTTATCTTCGGACTCAGATCATTAAAAGATATCATAAATATATTAGGAAAAGACCTTTATAAGATAATGTGTCCGGAATAAGATCCTCATTAGATTTTAGTTGGGAATATTTGGCTTCCCCGGATACAAAAAAAAATGGCCAACTGGATTCTTTTTTGTTCCTTACTTTTATATTTTTTTTGTTCTCTATATAATTCTTTTCAGGAGTACCTATGAACAAAAAAGGAATTTTTAACAGACGAAATTTTATTAAGACTTCTGCAATAGGGATAGCAGGTTTGGGAATCCCCGGGAAAGGGAGTCTGCTCAATGGAGAAACTGAGGAAGCAACTTCTTCATTTCCAAGAATAAAGAAATATAATACCCTCGGCAGAACCGGGTTCAAGGCCTCTGATATCGGACTTGGAACTTCCAGAGCATTTGATGTCCCTATTCTTAATGCACTGCTTGATGCAGGGATCAATTATATAGATACTGCAGAATCATACGGCCGGGGGTCATCTGAAAGGAATATTGCAAAAGCTATTGAGGGTAGAGACCGCAAATCTCTGTTCATTACTACTAAACTTCACCTGAAAGAAGATTCATCTGCTGAAGAGATCGAGAAGAGGTTCGAAAAATGCAGGGCAAGACTCAGCACTGATTATATTGACTGCCTCATGCTTCATGGAGCTTCATCTATTGCGGTCTTAAAGAACGAAGGTTTTCACAATGCAGTAAAAAAGCTCAAGTCTGAAAGGAAACTAAGGTTCACAGGAGTATCAAACCATGGGGCCAGGCATGGAAGAGCTGAGGATGTTATGGAAGAGGTTTTGATGGGAGCAGTCAATGACGGCCGGTTCGACCTTTTACTGATCGTATATAATTTTCTTAAACGGGATCCCGGTGAAAAGATCATGGCTGCAGCAAAGAAAAAGAATATCGGGATTACTATAATGAAGTCCAATCCGGTAGCCAGGTATTACGACTTGAAAGAGAGGATCGAAAAATTGAAAGAAGAGGGAAAAGAGGTTAATCAGAGGACACTAATCTATTTTAACAGCATGAAGGAATCTGCAGTGAAGACAGAAGAGTTTGCAAAGAAGAACAACCTCAGGAACAGTGATGAAATAAGAAATTCGGCTTTACAATTTGTTCTCGATAACGAAAATGTCAATGTTTTGAACATAGCTTTTAGAAATTTTGATGATATAGAAAAGATGATAAGTCTTTCCGGAAAGAGCCTTACCGGAAATGAACAAAATAAACTGGACTTGTATACAGAGAGTGCAGGTAATCTATATTGCCGTCATGCATGTGGAATATGTGAACAATCCTGCCCCGAAAATATTCCTGTCAACACGATATTAAGATATAACCATTACTTTGATGCAAATGGCAGTGAAAAATACGCAATGGAAAAATATGCGAAGTTGAACACAACTAAACCTGATGCCTGTAACAATTGTTCGGGATATTGCGAGGCTTCCTGCCCCCATAATCTCCCAGTAAAGGGATTATTACAATTAGCAGACCGGAATCTAAAACTTGTTTAAAAGAATACTTTTTATTTCCCTATTTCTATTGATCCCATTATTGATGGAATCCGGAGATTTGAATAAAGATATTACTCCTTTAAAAATTTCAGAAAAAATATCAATTGATGGAAATTTGGATGAACCAGCCTGGGAATCAGCAGAAACAGCGGGAAATTTTGTCCAATTCCAACCGGAAAAAGGTAAAAAAGCTTCCTTTAAAACCGAAGTTAAAATACTCTATTCAGAAGATTACATTTATTTCGGAATCATATGTGAGGACAAACAACCTGAAAAAATCATTTCCAGACTATCAAGAAGAGATTCAGACTTAGGGGAGGATGACTCGATCGGGATCGGGATCGATACTTTTCTTGATCGACGAACCGCATACTTCTTCTTTACCAATCCTCTTGGTACACAATTAGATGGGCGAATCAGTGATAACGGAAGGACTACAGATTCAACATGGGATGAGACGTGGCTCTCATCTGCAAAAAAAACCTCCACCGGATGGAATGCTGAGATAGCTATTCCATTGTCCATTTTAAAATATAAACCGGGAAAGGATTTAAAATGGGGACTCGGGTTTCTCCGATATATACCACGGCTTATGGAGAAAGACACCTGGACAGGCCCTATGGAAACCACCACAAAAGTATCCCAATTCGGAACAATGAAAAATTTCGCCCTTAAAAAAGCAGGAAAAAATCTTAAAATAATCCCTCATTTAATAACCCGTTTTCAAAAAGAGGAAGAGACTCAAATATCAGCAGGTGTGGATATCAGATATGCTATTTCTCAATCGATGTCAGCCGACCTCACTATAAATCCGGATTTCGCAACAATAGAAGCTGACGAGGAGCAGATCAACCTGACCCGCTTCGAACTCAGATTGGCAGAAAAAAGAAATTTCTTTCTGGAAGGCTCAGAAATATACAGCCAGAGAATACGGCTCTTTTATTCCCGCAGGATCTCTGATATTCATGGCGGTATGAAGATATATGGGAAGAAAAACGGGTATGAATATTCTTTTATGACTGTACAAAGTAAAAAAGATGAAGATCTGGGATTGGATTCCGCCAATTTTTCTGTTTTCCGGTTAAGAAAAGATATATTTAAATCTTCAACTATCGGGTTTTTAGGCGCTAATAAAATAGTCGATGGGAATAATTATGGAAATGTCGGAATTGACCTTGTTCATTTTTTTTCAGAGAAAGTTAATTTAACGGGTCAGTTTGCATTAAGTTATGGGGACTTTACCAATAAAAATATTGCCTTTTTTCTAAGGCCAAGCTTCGATTCCTCAACCTTTCATATTCATCTCAGATATACTCAATTGGGAGAGAACTTTGCCGAGAATGCAAATAGTGTGGGCTATATCAGAGATGATGACAGGAAGGAACTCGATTCAGCTGTAGAGAAGATATGGTGGATAAAAAATTCATGGATAGACCGAATAGAATATTTTTCTAACTACAATATTTACTGGAGTATGAAAGACACATTGAGAAGCTGGCAGATTGATCAGCAAATTGAAGTGGACCTATCTAATAAATTATCTTTTGAGATAGAATACCAGCGCGAATTTAAGCGTTATGAAGCAGACTATGACAACTATTCAATAGGATTTGAAACGGGTTACAATACAAGAGAATGGCAGTCAGCAAGAGTGAATTATGAATTCGGACACAGTTTCGGGCTGGACT
>JAGLQR010000106.1 GCA_023136725.1 Candidatus Aminicenantota bacterium | reverse complement strand
GTTAGATTTACGGTTATAATAAAATTTAATTTGCAAAGGCAATAATTAAACACAATACAGGAGGTATATTATGTCATTTGAGTTAACTTATCTTTGGAGCCACATGGGCTTCCTCGTGAAGATGGTAGTTCTGATCATGTTATTTATGTCTGTATGGACAATAGCTGTAGGTGTTGAAAGACTCGTTTATTACCAGAAGGCCAAGAAACAATCAAATACTCTCTTACGTCTGATTGGAAAACTTTGGCAGGAAGGGAAAATTGAGGAATCAATAAAATTAGCATCAGATATTAAGTTTAAAAACAGTCATCTTGCTAAAGTTCTTGTTGCAGGATTGAATGAATTAAAGTTCCAGGAAGATGCAAAAGCATCGTATATTGAGCAGGTCGAATCTGCAAAGAGAGCTATTGAAAGAGCAACAATAAAGGGAGTGCATGAGTTCAAAAGAGGACTTAGTGTATTGGCTACAGTTGGTTCTACCGCTCCGTTTGTAGGACTATTCGGAACTGTTTTCGGAATCATCAATGCATTCCAGAGTATGTCAATTTCCGGATCAGGTGGAATCGGAACTGTTGCTGCTGGTATCGCTGAAGCACTTATTGCAACAGGAGTCGGAATCGGAGTTGCTATTATAGCTGTTTGGTTCTTCAACTCATTGTTAAACAAAGTTGATATCTTTACCGGTGAAATGGCAAACGCTTCATCAGAACTTATCGATCACTTTATTAAATTAAAACGTAAAGGAGCCTGAAAAATGGGCAGCGGCGAAACAGGGTCAGATTCAGCAAAATCAGAACCTAATGTAGTACCCTTGTGTGACATTTTGCTTGTTCTTTTGATAATCTTCATGGTGATCACTCCGATGGTTCAGAAGGGGGCAAATGTTAAATTGCCTGAAACTATGAACTATCAGGAACAACCGGAACCAGGTAATATGACAGAAGTTGCTTTAAAACTGGATGGGACCATATATCTTGACAATAAGCCTATTGATATCGCTGAACTTGTCGGGAAAATACAGGCTATCCTCGAGGATTCTCCGGATGCTGAAAGCAAAGTGCTTTTAAAAGCGGATATCAATCTCGAATATGGTAAGGTTGTAGATATCATGAACCTTATCAAAAATGCTGAGATCGAAGTTATAGGTCTTGTTACTGAACAAGGTACTTCAGATATCTAATATATTTAATTAAGTATATAAAATGGGAGACCAATTCGTTGGTTTCCCATTTTTTTATACCTTTATTTACTTAGGGACCCGGATTCTAATACCATTTGGTATTATCTCTACTTCAAAATTTTTCTCATCTTCCCCACCGTACTCTCCATCAATAGTTGAGGGTATTTCCTTGTCTACTGAAGTTATCGAGACTTTTTTAAATTTAAATGTTTTATAAAAGGGGAATTTGTCTATATTCCCGTTAAAAAGACGTTTAAGGATAAGAGCACTTTTCACAATTTTAAATTTTTTAATAATACAGATATCCAGCATACCATCATATGGATCAGCATAGGGAGCAATGATCGCATTTCCACCATACTGCGGAAAATTTGCAAAAGCGATCAATGCAACCTCCTCTTCAAAGTCTGTATCATCACTAACAATCCGGACTTTAAATGTTGGCATTTCAAAATATCCTTTTAGTGCATAATAAATGTAGGGAGCCATTCCTCTTGATTTTGTCTCTGTGTTGTATTTTTTTGAGATCATGCCATCAAGCCCGACACCTGCAACATTGAAGAAATAGGAATTATTAATTTTCCCGATATCAATATATTTGTCTTTCCCATGAATAAGAGTATCAAGTGCCTGTCTCCAGGATAAAGAGATATTTAAATTTCTAATTAGCCCGTTCCCGGAACCACCGGGAAGAATCCCGAGGGTTTTGTCAGTACCAACCAGAGCTGAAGCAATTGAATTTATAGTCCCGTCGCCACCGAACACTGCGATTATATCAAAATTATTTTTTGCATTTTTTGCGATTTCATAACCATCTTCGGGAGAATTTGAATTAATCAGAGAAACTGTTCTGAAATGCTGCATAAGTTTTTTGAAAATATATGAGGCAGCAACATCTTTAGAAACTACACCTGAAGCGGGGTTGAGAATTACTAAAATCCGCTCATCTTTCATGCAAAATTAAGATGAAAAGAGATATTTTTCTATTTCAAGGTAATAATTATGGATCTCTTCCTTTTTGAAGAATAAAGATATCTCACTCTTAGATGAATTTGCTGAATCAGATGCATGAATTATATTATAAGTAGTGAAAATAACATGATCACCCCTGATTGAGCCGGGCTCTGCATTTGCAGGATCTGTTGCGCCTACCAGCTTTCTTACAATACTTATAGCCCCAGGCCCTTCGAGGATAAATGCAATAACAGGCCCTGAAATTATAAAATCAATAAGTGATTCATAAAATGCCTTTCCTTTATGTTCAGAATAGTGTTGTTCCGCCATTTCTCTGCTTATTACCAGCATTTTCATGGCTGATATTTTTAAACCTTTCTTTTCAAATCTTGAGATTATTTCACCTGTCAGCCTTCTTTGAATTCCATCAGGCTTGATCATTACAAATGTTTGTTCAGTATCCAAAATTTCCTCCGTATTATCTAAATCTTATTGTCGACAATCTCCTCCAGAATCTTTGTAAGATATAAATGAAAATCCTTAAGATTTAATTTGAAATTTGATGAAAAATCTGACTTCTGGAGATTATCATAGTGTTTCAAAAACTCATTCCAATCTTTATAAAGCAGAAAATTCAGATCTGTTTCAATGAAATGATTAAGTTCAAAAAAGATATCACTTTGGGTAAAATTTTCCGGATCATCAAAGTGGTCATTTATTTTTGTATGAAGATTTATCAGTTTTTTTTTTAAACCGGCTGCTTTCTGGTTCCTGGATACATAGTTTTCAAAAATTGCGGAGCATTCGAATTGAGGCTTGAACATCCTGGACACATTTTCAATTAGTTCCTGAATTGCATTATCAGAAATATTCACTATGTTTCGGAGCATGTTACGTTTACTGATTTTTTCGGGGTCCTTTTCAAAAAAATTCTTAAATTCTGTCTCATAAACCTTTTTATATTCCTGAGACATCGCCATAAATGCCTTGTCAAGGTTTTTTATATCTTTGGTAGTCCATCTAGGGGTAACAAAAGAATTTTTCAAATGTCTTTTGTAAAAGTCGTGAATAGAATCGACATTCTTTTTTAATGCGAGGATCAGAGGGATTGCAATACTTATTTCCCTGTTCTTTTTAAGGTGTAATTCGATAAAATTATTTATTTTCAAGGTCCGGAAAGCCAGGATATAGAGAATCCCTGTGTTTTTTTTAAGTTTTTTATCTTTGATCCCTGATATTATATCAGATATATCTTTTTGGTAAATTTTATCCATCTTAGGAACAAATTTACCGTTTAGTAGAGAAATTATGATTGGATTTAACAGTAATTCTTTATGATATAGTTTTGTAAATGAAAAGAAGGTCCTCTGGGTTATCATATCACTTTTAGAAAGTTCATTGGCTATGATCTTAATATTTGACAGAAAAGTTCTTAAACTGAAGAACCATGATTCCGGTTCAGTGACATCTTTTAGTGACGGGAACCTTTTTTTGCTGGATTTTTCAAGTGTTTTCTCAACAATGAATTCTTCAAAGTTTATAAGATGTTTGTCCTTTTTAAAGTCAAGGTCTTTGAGCAAGTCTAATATCTTGCTCAAGATCTTGGAAAAAGATGTTAGGTAAGTATAATAATTTCTGTTTCCAAGTTGTTGGAACTTGAAAACTATCAATTCAAAATAACTTGAAGATATGTATTCTTCAGTACTTTCCAGCCAGAGTTTAAGTTCAAACAGATTCAACATCTGTTTTTCTTTATCAACTTTTTCCAGCCAGCTGTTAAAAAGCTTATCCCACTTATCTTCTATTGTAAGGTCGCTCTCCTTATCAAT
Organism: Candidatus Aminicenantota bacterium; assembly: GCA_023136725.1. Lineage (GTDB taxonomy): Bacteria > Acidobacteriota > Aminicenantia > UBA2199 > UBA2199 > UBA647. The sequence continues at coordinate 2,345 of JAGLQR010000106.1, read as the reverse complement.
AAAAAAATCACCCACATTCTCCACTTTATTTTCCATATAGTTATTTTAATTTAATAAGTGCGATTTTTCAACCAGTTGATCAGAGAGATAAAAAAGAAACCGGAAAAAATCAAAAATAGTAAAAAATCGGTTTTTATATTGACAAAAAAGCTTCAGATTATATAATTATTCTATCATGAGTTTAAAAGGTTCACTAGATTCTATTAATTTGGCTGATATTATGCAACTTGTCTCTAACTCCAGACAGAGTGGAAGATTTGTCCTGAGTAAAAACACTGGAGAAAAGGGTTACATTTATGTAAACCAGGGAAATATTAATCATGCGGAAGTATCTAACTTCAAAGGCGAAGATGCTGTATTTACCCTCATTTCCTGGGGAAAGGGTGAATTTGAATTTGAGGAGTCCCATTTCGATGTAGAGACTTCCATTACAAAATCTGTCACTTCTCTTCTTATGGATTCTGCAAGAAGGATCGATGAGTGGAAGCTTTTGCGTAAAAAGATCGGCTCGATAGATTCGGTTCCTACATTCAGTGAGATAGATAAAGGTGAGAGAAGGAAAATATCGTTATCCACTTTAGAGTGGCTGGTGATCTCAAAAATCGATGGGAGAAGAAGCATAGCTGAGATATCAAATGAATCCGGCATTAACATATTTGATGCATCGAGAATTATTTTCGGTATGATCACATCCGGGCTCTTAAAGTTATTGTAATCTTCCCCGTATTATTTCTAAGGATTTAAATGATTGGAAAAAGTGTATTAATTTTAGATTTTGGTTCCCAGTATACCCAGCTTATCGCTCGTCGTGTGCGAGAACTTGGAGTCTATTGCGAGATACTTCCTTATAATACTGAAGTTAGTGAAATTCAAAATAGGGATCCGGGAGCTTTGATACTGTCCGGTGGCCCCTCAAGTGTTTATGAAGAGGGTGCACCGAAACCTCCCCGCGAGATAATGGATCTTGAATTACCCATCCTCGGGATTTGTTACGGGCTTCAATTGCTCGCCTATTTTTCCGGGATGAAAGTGGAATCAGCCAGAGAAAGAGAATACGGCCTTGCAAATCTGGAAGTTGTGGGAGAAAGTGAATTATTGAAAGGCGTTAGGCCGGATGGAAGGGTTTGGATGAGCCATGGAGATAAGATCACCCAATTTCCAAACGATTTTTCAGTAACAGGAAAAACAGCTAATAGTGAAATAGCAGTTATAGAATCTTCGGTAAGAAAAATTTATGGGATCCAGTTTCATGCGGAAGTAGTTCATTCAGAGGATGGAAAAAAGATAATCTCCAATTTCCTGTTTGATATTTCAGGGCTTGTAAGGAACTGGAATATGGAAAATTTCATTACTTCATCCGTTAAAAGGATAAAAGAAACACTTGGAGATAAAAAGGTTATACTTGGCCTGAGTGGAGGAGTGGATTCAACGGTTCTTGCTTTACTATTAAAAAAATCTATCGGGGAAAACCTCACTCCTGTTTTTGTTGATACGGGACTTCTCAGGAAAAATGAATTTACTACTCTTATGAAACGGTTTCGGGACGAACTGAGCCTTGATGTTACGGGGATTGATGCCGGAGAAATTTTTCTTGAAAAATTAAAGGGTGTTACTTCACCGGAAGAAAAACGGAAAATAATCGGGAGGACATTTATTGATATTTTTTCAACGGTAGAGGATAAGATCGGCAAAGTGGAGTATTTTGCTCAGGGGACACTTTATCCTGATGTGATCGAATCTGTCTCTGTCAAGGGGCCTTCTGCTACAATAAAGAGTCATCACAATGTTGGAGGACTTCCCGAAAAGATGAACTGGAAGTTAATTGAACCGTTCAGAGAGTTATTTAAGGATGAGGTCAGGGATATAGGGAGAGAGTTGGGCCTTGATGAAAAATTTATAATGCGTCACCCTTTTCCGGGACCCGGTCTGGCGATAAGAGTGATCGGTGATATTACACCGGAGAAAATTGTAAAACTACAGGAAGCGGATGCAATATTAAAAGAGGAACTTGATTCTTTTGATCTTTACAATAGTGTGTGGCAATCTTTTGTAGTGCTTTTACCAGTAAAAACTGTTGGAGTGATGGGGGATATCCGGACTTATGAGAATGTGGCGGTTATCCGTCTTGTTGAGAGTGTTGACGGAATGACTGCTAACTGGTTCCCGGCACCGCCTGATTTTCTGACAAAAGTTGCGAATCGTATTGTTAATGAAGTAAAAGGGATCAACAGGGTAACTTATGACCTTACGTCAAAGCCACCTGGAACGATTGAGTGGGAATGAATGAAAAGTTTTATTCATTTACACCTTCACTCTGAATACAGCCTCCTTGATTCAAATCAAAA
>JAGLQR010000105.1 GCA_023136725.1 Candidatus Aminicenantota bacterium | reverse complement strand
AAGCTCCGGGAGCCTGGGCCATAAACCCGAAAGGTTCAAAACCTGACCACATAACACTAAAACCAAATATAGTGCCCTGGCCTAATAATTCTCTCAGTGATGAAATAAGAACAAGAGACATGGTAAATCCCAGGCCTACTCCGAGCCCATCTGCCGCTGATCTGATTACACTGTTCTTAGATGCAAATGCCTCAGCCCTTCCAAGAATAATACAATTCACAACTATCAATGGAATGAACAGGCCAAGTTTTTGCGAGATCGGGAAAAAATATGCTTTCATCACAAGTTCAACAATAACAACAAAAGTCGCGATTATTATTATGAATGCTGCTATTCTCACTTTCTTGGGAATAATATTTTTAAGAGATGCAATTAGTATGTTTGAGAAGAAAAGTACGAATGTAGTCGCAATACCCATACCCAAACCATTTTCAGCAAGAGTTGTTACTGCAAGTATGGGACACAATCCCAGGACAAGCCTGAACGGGGGGAGAATTTCCCAGAAACCTTTAAAAAATTCTTGAAATAATGATTTTTTCATTTCTTATCTGACCTTTTTTTTATTTTTTTTAATATTTCTGCTTTAAGCTTTGAATACAACGCAGCACCTTTATCAGTGGCTAAACAAACTCCTCTGGAGGAGTTGGTCGCACCGGAAATAGCATCAATTGCACCGCCATCTTTCTTCACCTTGAAATTATCACTAACAGATCTACCCTTGAATTTGTCTGTAAAACTTGTTTCAGAAATTCTTGATCCAAGACCCGGGGTCTCCTGATGAGTAAGTATTCCTATTCCGGAAAGGGTGAACTTTTGAATATCTATCCCGATCATAACACCGATATCCCCTCCGAATCCGGCTCCCTTAGACTCAAATGCTACTGCATATAGTTGATCATCTTTCTTCCCTATAAAAACCGTATGAATAACACCATCCAACTCAATCTCCAGTCTGTCATTGATAGGATTGTTAGTAGCCTGATTCAGGACATTTTTAAGTGCCGGGCCTTTGACATTAACAAGTATCTGTTCTTCAATTCTTTCATAAGTAAATGTTTTCACTGCAGAAAGGAGAAAGCCACAAACCGTTGCTATTAAAGTTAAAACAATGATCATTTTTAAATATTCTTTAATCATTTTACGCCTCTTCCAAAATATGCGGTTTTTAACATCTTCGGCCCCCCGACAAGTTTATCCAACATCGGTGTGAAAAGGTTCATGATCAGGATCGCATAAATAACTCCATCCTCATGAACACTAAGTATCCTGAACAGAACAGTAAGAACTCCACATCCCAATCCGAAAATTATTTTTCCCGGATTACTGAAGGGAGAACTGGAATAATCCGTTGATAAGAAGAACATTCCGATCATTATATTACCCGTGAGAAGATGAAACCACGGGCAGGCAAAACTATGAGGATCTATTGCTCTGAAGATTGCTGCCATTCCAATAACTCCCAATGCGAAATACAGAGGGATCTCCCAACGGATGACCTTTCTTATCAATAAATAAATACCCCCGATAAACAGGAATATAATTGCTACTGACCCTATCCCGCCAACCTGATTTCCGAGGCTGAGTTCGAAAAGAGAGAATTTTGATGTATAATCCGCCCCTGCAGATTTCAGAGCCGTTAACGGTGAATGACAATCAAATCCCAGATTATAATTTACCGAGGTCAAATTAACGTTAAGATGTGAAGGCCAGGATAATTCAAGGATAGCCATTCCGACCAATACAGGGCTGAACGGATTACTTCCGATTCCGCCAAAGATCTCTCTTCCTATAAATACTGAGAGAAAAACTCCGAAAATAACCAGCCAATACGGGGATGTCGGAGGAAGCAACATTGAAAACAGAATACCCAGGTAGACCGCACTTCCATTAAAAGGGCCAATATCATTTTTGAAAATTTTTCTTAATATTACTTCACTTAAGATAGCTATGGCAACACATAATGCTATCACTCTCGCAGCGTGCATACCGAAAAAATATAATGAATGGATCAGTGCGGGCATCAATCCTATTATAAAATCCAGATTTATTTTCTTTTCCGAAGAACCGGAATGCCAGTGAGGGGGACTTGAAACTATTAGTTTCATTGTTCAATCTCTCCTTCTAAATTTTTTATCTCGCTCTTTGCCAAACGTATCAATTGAACCAGCGACCGGCCTGTGGGGCAATAAAAAGAGCAAAGTCCGCATTCAATACAATTTTCAACTCCCAAATCTCTGCAATTTTCAAATTGAGAAAACTCCGAGTATCTGGTTAGAAGATTAACACTCAGGTTAACAGGACAATGGCCGTTACATCTTCCACAATTAATACACTGGTTATTAACAGCTCTGACAACATCTTTCTCATACTGAACATAAACAGAGTCAGTTATATCAGTCACCGGAATATTAAGATCAAAATTAGCATATCCCCTTAACGGTCCACCTGTAACAACTTTCCCTGCTGATCTGATATCAGAATCCTTTAATATATGACTTAAAGGAGTACCTTTTATCACATTTATATTCCTCATTCCATTAATGTCTGTTACAGTGATTACTTTTTTGAGATTAGGCCGTCCGGTAACTGCAGCATCACAAATATTAAGAAATTCCTCTAACTTCAGATACAAAGGTGATTTCAATGCCTTATTCTCGATAGCAGAATTTATAAGAATCTCAGGAATCCCATTCGGATAGTTAGGCTCAACTTTCCATACATTTACTCCCTGGGACTGAAGTTTCCATACCATATCAAATAAATGTTCAGGAACGGCAAAATTTATTTTTTTCCTGTTAAAAATTTTTTTGAATAGATCAAAATTTTGGTTGAGATCTTTACGATTCTCTCGAAGTATCTGCTGAGAAACAGAGCAAAGCGGATCAGTTTCAACAGCGCTAACTACGATATCACAATCCGAGTCGATTACATTTTCTAAAAAATATCCGGACTTCTTTAATTTTTCATGAAAATTTTTATCAGGCTCATCTGTAATATTATTTCGATCATGATCACCTTCATCTCTTCCATTCTCCACTGTAGCAATTTTTACTACATCGGTCTCAATTCCGTCAATATACATTTTGAGATATTCTTTGATCTCCCCTGTAACCGGAGAGATCACCCCGGGAACCACTTCATCAAACTTATTTATCTGATGTCCAACTTCCAGGTTTACAGCCCCGGCATTCCTGTTAAGAGGGAGGAATATATGTTCCGGCAACGAGATTTCAGCTATTTTTATATCATCATATTCTTGTCTGAATTTTATTTCTTTCATCATGATTTTACTCTTCCTTATGGCAGATTTCACAATTCTCTTCACCTTCCGTATGACATTCCAGACATTGCCTCCCGATACATCTGGTATGAGTCTCAGCATTTTCACAAAGTGAACTATATGCCGTATTGTAATGGCATTGTCTGCAATTCATTGAATAAGGGCTTGGGTTCCCCGGGAGATATTTGTGGTGACAGGTTTCACATCCTAGATCATAACCATCTATTGATGCATGATTCTTATGATTAAATAAAACCTTCCCTCCATCAGTTTCAAAAATAACTCTTTCAGGTTGATCTGCTCCTTTGAATCTTTTAGCATTGTGACAAAAATCACAATTCACAGATTCTTTAATATGACAATCCATACAATTCTTACCGATGCAATGCTTATGGATCGTTTCATCTTTACATATATCCTCATATTCTGCTGAATAGTGGCAGGACCTGCAATTTAATGCACCGGAAGAAAGTTTCATTTTCCGTTCCTCATAATTATGATGACATTCGGTACATTTAAGTTTTTCAATATCGGTATGAAGCTTATGATCAAATATTATATCTCCACCGCTGGTATCAAATGCCACTCGAATCGGGACGTGATGACCTTCAAATAAATAACCAAGCAGTGAAAAAACAAGTAGTATCGTTAACACCAAAGCCAGAACATATTCTTTTCTGACCTCGAAGAAAAATTTTTTCATTGATATCATTTATCGCCTCATTTCCTTATCCTTAAAATATCCAGTCATTCTGTCTTACCCTGACTGAAAATATCCATACGTTTCTCATAAAGATCTGAAATAACCTGTCTCATACTCTGACAAATCTCTACAATTCTGATATCAGTTATAGAGTAATAAACCCTGTGCCCGATTTTTTCAGATTTTAATATTTCATAATTTTTAAGAATTTTAAGATGCTGACTTATATTTGACACTGATATATTTAGCAGGCTTGCCAGTTCACCGACAGTGATCTTTGTATCTCCGACTTCATTTAAGATCCTGAGTCTTTTTGGGTTTGCAATCGCTCTTAAAAATTCAGAGTGAATTTCATAAATTTCAAGGTTTTGCATATTCAGCATTTGTCATCTTTGCACACATATATATATTTACAATAAGACTTTTTCACTATAATAAGCCTTAAATAATATTTTCTATTTTAGTACTTTTACCTTATTTGTTAATAATATTCTCTTACTACTTTAGACTTATATTGCTTCCTGCAGACAATAATTGAGTATAATTTTCATACAATATAAAATTGCAAAAATTTTCGTATTTCTAAAGTTTTAATATTTGAAGAATGTGAAATATTGTTGAAACCTTAACGATTGTTTTACGCTCTAATTAAAAAATAATAAAACGGCCAGCCCCGCAAAAACGCAATAATAAGAAAAATAATGAAATTTTTCTTTTAAGATTATTTTTTTTAGAAAATATAACGCTATCAGGCCGAAAATCGCAGAAAAAACAGTCCCGGTTAACAAATAGAATATATGGTGACCATCAAATGGAACTTTGTCTATCTCAAGAATAAGCGCTCCGATTATTGCGGGAATTGATAAGAGGAATGAAAATCTGAATGAAAAGATGAATCCCATTGATAGAATAAGCCCGACAGATATGGTCAATCCGGATCTTGACAGTCCCGGTATTATGGCTATTCCCTGAAACAACCCTATTATGAATGCAGCAACATATATATTCGGCCTTTTTATACTTATAAATTTTGAAATAAAAATAATGAAAGCTGTTGCCAATAGAAAATATCCTACAATACCGGGTTTGGTGAACATACCTTCAAGTTGCTCTTTAAAGAACAATCCTATCATGCCAGTCGGAATGCTTGCCACAATAATCAGAGAAATGAATTGAATATTCTCTTTCTCCCTGATCCCTTTTGCTATCGAAAGGATATCTTTAAAAAAATAAAGCAGAACTGAAATGAGAGTTCCAATATGAAAAAAAATATCGTAGACCAGTGGAATGGTTTTAAAACCAATCAGTTCCTGAAATATTACGAGATGCCCGGATGACGAAATAGGAAAAAATTCACTTACTCCCTGAACAAATGATAATAAAAATATTTTTAATAAAAGTGTTAGATCCAATTCTCCCCTTTTCGATAAGGATAATATTTCAAAATTGCAGGCAAGTCAATAAAGGGGAGTTTTACCTCCCCTCTTTCTCAGACTTCCTTTTTTTGTTTTTCCTGAGCTTCATCCTCAAATCTGTGATCAGCTTCCTTTTTTGTTAAGTATCCTGACCACCAGGAAGTGTTCATCGGATATTCATCCGGATGTAATATAACATGGAATCCATGCCATACAAGGATTGCAAGTGCAGCGAGTATTGCCTCATAATAATGAATAACCCTGGCAATCGGGATAATGCATGCACACCATGATCCTGGTATCAGTTTAGGGAACCATAAAATAAGGCCGGACATAACCATGACGATAGTACCCCAAACCATTGCCCAATACTCGAACTTTTCAGCAAAACTGAAAACACCATATTTGGGAGCATGTTTTTCTTTCGATATTCCCAGATAGTATTTTATAGTTTTGATAGCATCCGAGAAATCACGCACCTTTGGAAGTAAATCCCTGAACAGATCTTTCCCGCGTGCCTTAAATATCATGTAAAGAAGAAAAATCACCGAATCTATAGTCATTGTTATCGCAGCTATTCTATGAATAAATGCCCTTATTACTTCTGTCATCCCGATTGAGAATAGCCACCTAACCCAGAATACATCAGGGAATTTCAATGCGAATCCGGTCACAACAAGGGTAATAAAACTAAGTAAAAGTGTTTTATGTACATTTCTCCCGAAACTATTCATTCTAAGCAGATATTTTTCCTTCCTTTGCTTTCTGATCTTTCCTCTGACAGCTTTGAACCAGGCCAGGCCAACATAAAGGAGCATACCTCCGATTGTAAAAATTATTATAAAAATATAGACAGTTTTAATTATACTCTCAAGCTTAGTCCCCTTCACTTCCATAGATTTCTTGTGAGAGAAA
>JAGLQR010000104.1 GCA_023136725.1 Candidatus Aminicenantota bacterium | reverse complement strand
CTTCCGGGAATCCTGAAGTTCCTCACATATAAAGAAAAGAAAATCAGTTTTAAAGAATTATTAAATATAGTAAGAGACGGTGCTAGGGACGGTATCAGTATTATCAGTGAATACTTAGGAGACAGAAAAAATGGAAAAAGAAAAAATTAATATAACAAATAAACTGGGACTTCATGCCAGAGCAGCTGCAAAGCTTTCACACCTGGCAAACAATTTCAATTCAAATATATTCCTGTTATTTAATGGTGACAGAGTGAATGCAAAGAGCCTTCTGGGGATACTGACACTGGCTGCCTCTGTTGGAAATGATATTATAATCGAAGCTGAAGGAGAAGATGAGTCTGAAGCTGTCTCAGGAATAAAGGAACTATTTGAAAAAAAATTTGATGAAGAAAGTTAGCCTGTCTGGTAAGGGGATCGTTTGATTTCCTAAATCATACTGAAATGAAAAAACTCAAAGGAAAACCGGTTTCACAGGGGATCGTGATCGGTAAGGCAACCATACTGAAATCACATTCAGATATTGCCTTGAAAGAAAATCTGGAAAAGTCTGCTGTTCCTCTGGAATTAAAAAGATTTAATAATGCACTCAGGACTACAAGACTGCAGTTGAAAAAAATATATAAAAATCTGCAGCAGGTCATGGGAAAAGATTCATCACTCATAATCGAATCACAATCGATGCTTCTTAATGACACCAGATTAATAGATGAGATCACTGATAAGATCAGAACAAACAGGGTCAATTCTGAGTGGGCAATAAAAGAAGTATCAAAAAAATATCTTGATTTTTTCAGTAATATAAAAGATCTTTCATTCCGTGAAAAAGGGAATGATATTGCTGACATACTCGGACGTATAACGGAGAACCTGAGTAAGAGCAGTAAATCAGAGGATCAGGAAATTGAGAATGTGATCCTGGTAGCTGATGATTTGACTCCTTCAACTGCCGCCAGCCTTATGTCCAAAGGAAAACTTCTCGGGATCATATTGAATAATGGTGGTGAAACATCTCATACAGTAATCTTGGCAAGAACTCTTGGTATTCCGACAATCCTGGAAACAGGAAATGCAACAGATGAGATTACAAATGATGATACGCTCATAGTTGACGGACTTGATGGTGAGATCATCGTCAACCCGAAGGATCAATATATAGCAAAGACCAGAATAAAAATTGAAAAATATAATGCTCATAAAAAGAGGCTGAAAAAGATAATTAAACTTCCCGACATCACAAAAGATAAGAAGGAGTTTAAACTGATGGCTAACATAGAACTCCCTTTTGAAAGTGACCTTGTGCATTCATATGGAGCTTCAGGTATAGGTCTCTTCAGGACAGAATTTCTTTTCATGGACCCTGAGATAGCTCTTTTCGAAGAGGAACAATATCTCATTTATAAGAATATAGCTCAAAAGATTTATCCGGAGAATGTTACGATAAGAACTTTTGATATCGGCAGGGATAAAGGGACAAAATACTTTAAAACCGGAAATGAGAGAAATCCGGCTCTTGGAACAATGGCAGTAAGGCTTTTCCTGAAAGAGGAAAAAATATTCAGGACTCAGATAAAATCGATCATCAGAGCAAATGAAAATGGAAATATCAAGATCCTTTTCCCTATGATCACTGAGATTGAAGAGATTCACACCATAAAAAAAATTATGGAGGAGATCACCGACGAATTAAGATCAGAAAAAAAACTGCCGCTTCACAGGATTCAAACAGGAATTATGATCGAGATACCCGGAACGATCAAGCTCATAAAACATCTTAAAGATGAGATTGATTTTTATTCTGTAGGATCTAATGATCTTATCCAGTATCTTCTGGCTGTTGAGAGGGATAATAGTTCACTTTCATATCTCTTTAATCCCTATCAGCCTTCGGTCATCGAAAACCTTTTCGAGATCAGAGAAGAGACGGAAAAGATTGGTAAGCCGGTTACAATTTGCGGTGAAATAGCCGGAAAACCGCTTACAGCTTTAATGCTATTGGGAATGGGATATACAAATTTTTCCATGAATCCCTTGTCCATTGCGGAGGTCAAAAGAGTTTTTACAAATGTACATTTTTCCAGGATAAGGAAAATAGTGAAAAAACTTCCTGAATTTGATTCAAAATCAAAGAGTGAGGAATTTCTTATCGAATCTATGCTCCGGATCTATCCGGAGATGTTCATAAAACAACCGTTCTTTTAGCATTGTTAAAAACTTCACAAAAAAGATTTTCCCACAATCTATACACAAATTGTGGAAAAGTATCTTTCTGAATCCCCGTAACCTACTACAGAAAACAACTTTCTTAATTTGCACATTTTTAGTTATCGCATATGCCCTATATATTTTCATTATTGGCAAGACCATGTATTACCGCACTTCTTGAAACTATATTGACACAATTATCCATGCGGGTATAATAAAACAGGAGACATAATGAAGATTATTAAATTGTTAACTTTAGTAATATTGATCTCAGTAAACCTCAATTCCGGAATATTAACCGTTCCGGAAAAATCAAATTTTAAAAGAACATCTCTTCACCATGAAGTGCTCGATTTCCTGCATGTACTAAAAATTCAATCCGGTAAAATTAAACTTACAACTCTATGTATTACAACTGAGGGGAAGGAAGTTCCACTGGTTATCGTCAGCAATGAGGGCATATCTTCTCCTCAACAGATGAGAGCTCTGAATAGATCAGCAGTCTTATTCGTAGCAAATATTCATGCCGGTGAAATAGAGGGGAAGGAAGCTTCACTCATGGTTTTAAGAGATATCGCCGAGAGCAAATGGGAAGACATTTTAAATGATCAGGTACTCCTGTTTGTACCGATCTTTAATGCTGATGGAAATGATAAATTGGGAAAGAACAGAAGGGATAACGGACCTGAACTTGCCGGTGTCCGGTATAACGGCCAGCATCTGGATCTTAACCGTGATTACATTAAACTTGAATCACCTGAAGTTAATGCACTCGTTAATCTTTTCAAAGAATGGGACCCGGTTCTTTTTGTTGATCTACATACAACCAATGGATCTTACCACCGTGAACCTGTAACATATACGACGCTTTCCAATCCTAACAGTCATCAGGATCTGATGAATTTCATGTGGGAAAAAATGTTTCCGGAAGTCAGTAAAACAATGAAAATCAAATATAAAACTGATGCTATTCCCTACGGAAATTTTGTTGACCGTGCTGACCCTGGAAAAGGGTGGAGAAATCACGCATATGAAGCAAGATTTGGAACAAACTATGCAGGATTAAGGAACCGATTTACAATTCTTGATGAGAACTATTCTCACGCTGATTATAAAACGAGAGTAATGTCAGCTTATTATTTTATCCGTTCCATAGCGGAATTCACTTCAAAAAATATCGGTCAGATGGATGCTCTTATCAAGAAAGCAGATTTGGAAACAATGCAGAATTATTCATCCGGAGATCATGTTCTGACCTATACGGCAGATAAACTACTTGAATTTACCATAAAAAGCTTTGAATTTGAAAAAGAGAAGATAAAGCCGGAGGACAGGGATAAGTATCCCCCCTGGATAAAAGATTTTATCATTAAGAAGACCGACAGACTGAAAGATTATAAAGTTTCATATTTTGCAAAAGCAAAACCCGATAATAGTGTCTCAGTGCCATTCGGATACTTCATCCTCCCCCATCATAAAAAAGTTATCGAAAATCTTAAAAAGCATGGAATTATTATTGAGAAGATCCGAGAGGAATTTTCAGGAGAATTTGAAAACTTTATTATTAAGAAGATAGAATACGGGAAAGCTCTATATCAGGGACATATTCTTCTTACAGTTAAAGGAGAATATGAGCAGGTAAAAATAAAGCTGCCGAAAGGATCCTTCTATGTTCCGATGAAGCAGCCGCTTGCACGCTTGATATCTGAAATTCTAGAACCGGAGTCAAAAGACAGTCTCCTTAGATGGGGATTTTTCAATAGAGAAATAGTGATGCAGTGGACAGGCAAGCCGGGCAAATATCCTGTTTTCAGGTATAACGAAAATAAGGAAAATTTTCTCTCTGTCAGAGAATAAAAAATATTCTGTCTCCTTCATTAAGGTTCAGTTTTTTTGATCTGTTCCCCTTTAACTCAAGTACATATTTAGCTTTTTTTTCTGATATATAGCTCTTACAAGGATCCTTTACACATGGAGGAACATTATGGATTATTTCTACTATCTCTTTTTGAGAGTTCAGGAATATTAAGTCCAGGTTAACCAGAGTATTCTTCATCCACATTCCCCGGAAATCTTCATTAGAATATATGAAGAGCATTCCGAAATTGTCCGGGATCTCTTTTCTATACATCAGGCCTAGTGCTTTCTCTCTATTAGTTTCAGCTATTTCCACAACAAATTCTTCATCACCTAAAAAAATTGTAGTAAATCCGGAACCAGAGAAGAGATTAGAAAAAACTATCGCAAGCATAGTTATCAAAAGTATTTTATTTTTCATTTTCTTTCAGAATTATTTTAACACTTTTTTTTATTTTGAAAAACCATAATTAAAAACACCTGAAGAGATTTTGTCTTCTTGACTTTTTTTTCATTTTATATAAACTTTAAAAACATACATCTGATTGAAGGAGGAAAAATGAAATCAGCAGAAGAAATACTTTATGAAAAAGGAACAAAGATAATATCCGTAAGCGAACAAACAACCATAGATAATGTTATCAGGACAATGCTTGAGAATAAGATCGGAGCAATTATTGTAAAGGAAAATGAAGAAGTCATCGGTATCTGGACTGAGAGAGACCTGTTGCGAAACATCTCAATAGATAAAGTCGATACAGAATCTACACCCGTTAAAGATCTAATGACCAAAGGAATTATCTCAGCCCCACATGACGATACTGTATACAATCTGATGGACAAATTTCTAGGGAAAAGGTTAAGGCACCTTCTGATAGAGAAGAATGGCAAATATATCGGCTTACTCTCCATCGGAGATGTAATAAAGGCAACTCTTCAGGAAAAGTCAGATGAGCTGAATGATTTAAAAACGATGGTCAGTTGGGACTATTACGAAGACTGGAAGTGGAGTAAATAAATTTAGTCTTTTTATCTCTTTACAATCAGATCACTTTCTCAAGTTCGTAAGTATAAGAACCCTCAGGGCATAAAATATTCTCGGATTTCATGAATGAACTGATGTATTGACCACAATTACTCCCTATCCTGTTCTCCTCAAGCTCACCAATACTCACAATAACATCAAATCCCTCCTGCCTGAGTTCAGAAACAGTTTTATCAAGTTTGTTTTTTACTTTTTTTAAAACTGTGTTTATTCCGTTGCTGACTGCACTTATAGTAGGATTTACAGGAGTAATTTTGATAATAAATTTTTGGCGATCAAAATTATCACCGAGAATTTTATTGTCAAGCTCCATCTCTCCGGAAAATATGAAGTTAAGAGTGATCTTTTTATCCCCTGGTGAGTAAAACTCCTCACCGAAGCGGGAGATCCGTTGTAAGCCCCATTTCCTTACCGGGATCAACTTGTCTCTTTCCTGAGTTGAAGTTGAATGAATTGAAAACTGCATTTGAAAATTCCCTTTTCCATAGAGATCATTCTTTAAAATGGTTAATTCCTCAAAAAAAGATTCTGTTCCATTTGGAGCTATTGTTGATATACTCGGTACAAATCCCGGAGCATAATACCTGTTTCCGAATTCTTTCAGAACTTCAAGAACTGACAAATTAAGAGCAGGCTCTCCCATTCTTGCAAATTGTATTTTAAATTTTTCAGAAATTATCCTTTTATCCGGAAACCTCTTCAAAACAGGATAGTCAATCTGAGAAAAAATTTCCTCTACAGACAACTTCCCTCCATAAAACTTCCCGGCATCACACATCATGCAACCTACAGGACAACCGAACAATGTTGAGACTATCAACACCCATTTTTTCTCTGCCGGCAGAGGAGGCTGGACTGATTCAACAAACTCTGCAAACCTGTTATTCCCGAAATCTCCGATATATACTGTTGCTATATCAGAATTCTCAGTTTTATAAACTACTTCCATTGGAAACACCATTTATTTTATTAAATATTTTCATTGCTGATTCAACACCATTCCCTGCAGCAATTACTGCCTGCCTGAACTCCCTGTTCTTAATATCTCCTGCGAGGTGGATCTTCCCATTTCGGATCAAAGTATCCAACTCGTCCCGGTCAAAACCTGATAAATAAATATCATCGGGCTCTCTTCCGATAGCAAAGAATATATTGTCACATTCCTGATAAATAATATTCTCTTCATCGATCAATTTAACTTTCAAGGGCTTCTCCTCACCCTTATAAATTTCTCCTATTATAACCTTACTCCTGTAACTAATCCTTTTGTCTGCCAGGACCATTTCTCTTAATATTTTTAGTGCTTTTATCTTCTCCGACCTGTT
>JAGLQR010000103.1 GCA_023136725.1 Candidatus Aminicenantota bacterium | reverse complement strand
CACACCAAAATGACACTCTCAGAAATAAAATCAAATCATATCAAAATAAAGAACTCTCACAACATGATAAGTTTGTCAGATATTACTACAAGGGAGTTGCTGATAACTTCCAGACATTGCAAGATCATTGCTGATGGATTAGATTCCGAGTCAATTGCAATAAAAAACTCTTACAACAAGGTCAGGTTAAAAAATCTGGAAGGATCATCTCTGAACGTCCTCCTGTCACACGGGGATCTTGATCTCTCATTAAAGTCGATGTTCAAAAAAATATTTGTGACCAACTCTTATTCCGACATTTCGCTGAAGATTCCCGGAAATACTGACCCTTCCCTCAGTATGAATACTAAATACGGAGACATCACAAACAGATCAAATCTTGAGATTAGTTCGGTCAAAGCAAAATATTTAACAACATTTTCCAGAACAGGAAGTGGTTCAGAAATTAATATCAATACCAGCTATGGTGATATAGTTCTGTCTGAGCTGCCACATTGAAGCTGAGATCTGATTTCTAAAGCTTTCTCAGAACAAATTACCGAATAAATTTTCCTTGACATTATCGGCACAATCTATTAAGAATACTAATTAATACGGGAGGGATATGAGCAAATTGAATTCAATCGGAAACAGGATCGGGATAATCGGGGGAAGCGGACTTTACAATCTTGACGTTATAGAAAATATTGATCTGAAAGAGGTTGAGACGCCATACGGGAAACCATCTGACAAGATCGTAACCGGAGAGATCGGAGGAGCAAACGTTGCATTTCTTGCAAGACACGGTACAGGCCATAGACTTAATCCCTCAGAAGTAAACTACAGGGCCAATCTATACGCAATGAAAGTTCTTGGTGTTGACAAACTTATATCATCTACTGCTGTGGGATCTCTGAAAGAGAATATTAAACCGACCCATCTTCTCATCCCTGACCAGTATATTGACAATACATTTAAAAGAGAAAAAACCTATTTTGAGAAGGGGATCGTTGCTCATGTTTCGATGGCAAATCCAGTTTGCCCTTTCTATACTAAGATCGCATATGATACTGCAAAAGAGATAGGCCTTGAAACGCACTTTGGTGGGACTTACTTCAACATGGAAGGGCCCCAATTTTCTTCAAAAGCTGAATCGGAATCCTACAGGAGAGCCGATTGTTCTGTTATAGGGATGACCCAGGCTCTCGAAGCGAAGTTTGCAAAAGAGCTCGAGATATGTTTTATCCCGCTGGCATTTATAACTGACTATGACTGCTGGCACCCTGAGACCGAGCATGTAACCGCTGAAATGGTTGTGGAAAATTTAAATAAAAATATTTCAAGCGGACTTCAGCTTATAAAAAAATTGATTACAGCTGTTAACTCAACGGGATCAAATTGCGGATGCAATAACTCCCTTGAAGGAGCTGTACTTACTGACCTTAATCATTTACAGAATGACACATTGAAAAGAATGAGACCAATAATAGAAAAGTACTTAAAGAAGGAGAACTGAATGAACGCACCGATACTTGTGATCAATACTGGTAACACATCTACAAAGATCGCTATTTTTGACATGGAGAACCCGGTTTTTATTGAATCCATAAAACACTCTGATGAAGAATTAAAAAGCTTTGAAAATATAAATGATCAGATCCAATTCCGTGAAAAGATCGTGTTGGATTTTCTTAATAATAAGGGAGTGAACATAAATGATTTAAAGGCAATATCTGCCAGAGGCGGACTGTTGAAACCATTGAAGAGTGGTACATACATAGTGAATCAAGCTATGCTTAATGATCTTGTTGAGGGGAGAAGAGGGCTTCATGCCTCACATCTGTCCGCACAGATCGGCTTCAGTATTGCATCTAAAGCAGGTATTAATTGCTATATTGTCGACCCTATATCAGTAGATGAACTTTGCCCCCTTGCCAGATATTCAGGACACCCTCTTTTTGAAAGAATAATGCTATCCCATGCTCTTAATATGAAGGCCGTATGCAAAAGATATGCGAATGAGACCGGAGTGAAATATTCTGACCTGAATCTAATCGTGATCCATCTCGGAACCGGGATATCTGTTTCAATACATGAAAAAGGGATAATGATTGATGGTATTAACTCGAGTGAAGAGGGGACATTTTCTCCAGACAGATCAGGAGGGCTCCCCATACTTCAGGTAATTAAATACGTCATTGATAACAAACCTGAGTATAAAACATTCTCAAAAACCCTTTTTGGTGAAGGAGGGCTGAATTCCTATTTGAATACAAAAGATTTCATGAAGATAGAAGAAATGTATATATCCGGTGACAGGAAAACAATCGAAGTAGTTGAAGCGATGGCGTACCAGATAGCAAAAGATACCGGAGCTATGGCAACAATAGTAAATGGTAAAGTTGACCGCATTCTTATAACCGGAGGAATGGCAAACGCAAAGTTCCTTGTTAAACTAATAAGTGATAGAATATCATTTATTGCACCTGTTAAACTATATCCCGGTGAGGATGAAATGAAATCACTCGCCGAAGGAGTTGCACGGGTGCTGAAAGAGGAAGAAACATTTAGAAACTATTAAAATGGAATCTATAAGGGAAAGGCAGAGAAAATTTGAAACTCTGATCCACAAAACAGAGGGCAGAATTGAAGCTCTGAAAACAGAATACAATTTATTCTTTTCAGGTGAAGTAAAGATCCCGCCGGAGAAAGAGAGACTGGATATTGAAAAAGTCATAAGAGATATACAATCGAAAGACCTCAGGTCAGGCAAGCTGGATTTCCTTCTCCAGAATTTGTCTTCAAGATTTTATCTCTATAACAATATGTGGCTTAAGAAACTGAATCAACTTGAACTTGGTACCCTCAACAGACCCTCGAAAACACCAAAATATGAAATAAGATCACCTAAAGAAAAGGGCGTTAGCAAAAATTCAACAGTGTCTCTTAATAACGAGGAATCATTTGATTCTTTTTATAGCGATTACGATAAGATAATTAAAAAAAGTGATAAAAGTAAGGGGAAATCAAAAGAAGACCTTATCAATTCAATTAAGTTAAAAATGATCTCGGAAAATATTATCGATGCAAACATTAATCTGTCTGTCATTAATGGAAAGGTCAGGATAAAAATAAAAAAATAGCTTTAGTCTACTGATATAGAATTTCTACAGTATTTTTACCGGTTATCTTTTCTATATCTTTTTTCATTGTAATTGTCGGTTTTAGGCTCCCTGATTTAATTATCACTCTCTCTTTGTTCTCTTTTAAGATCACAAGATAGGTCGGGGTTGAATCAGTGTGATTTTCCATTTTTTTCTTCAATTCTTCTGAAAATTCATCATTCAGGATCGAATAATCTATAGTGATCATAATCTTTCGCGCCCTTTTTTTGAGAAGGGTCTCAAGTTCGATCAATTCCTCAACATAAATATTTTTATTCATATCCCCGTTATCCGGAATTCTCCCTTTCAGATAGTATGGAAAATCAAGCTTCAACTCCTCCTTTATCTCATCCCAGTTAACACGCTCATCATTCCCATTATTCCGGAATCCATTTCGCCGGGGCTTTGAAAAAATCAGAAGTTTAATCCTTCCTGAAAGATCTTCAAAAAATAACTCGCCGTAGAATGTACCTTTCTTGGATTTCCGCTGTTTAAAAGATGTGACCACTCCGCCGATTCTTACTATATCTCCCCTGAATTCACCTGAATTGATGGATGAAATATTTGTGTTGGAAATTTTCTTGATCTCTTTTTTATACTTTTCTATTGGATTCAAGCTGATGTACATCCCTGCAATCTCTTTTTCCCCCTGGATCATTTCAGCTTCAGTCCACTCCTCAAGATTATGGTGATCCTTGGAAATAACTATTTTTTCTGTATCATCATCAACAAAAAGGGATCTCTGATTTTTCTGACGCCTTTTTTCTATCAGGGATGCCTGATGAATAACTTCCTCAAGACTCTCAAAAAGGGTTCTCCTCTTCAGGCCGAAAACGTCAAAAGCACCCGCTTTTATCAAACTTTCAATGACCGCTTTGTTCGTCTTGGACATATTACTTCTGGTAATAAAATCAGAATAATTTGTAAACTCCCCGTCACTGATTCTCACTTCCAGAAAACTTTTGATTGCTTTATCACCAACATTCTTAAGGCCTTTAAGGCCATATCTTATGGACCCGGCAGATTCCACTCTGAACTTCTCAAAACTCCTGTTTATATCCGGAGGCAGAATTTCGATTCCCATTTTTCTGCACTCGGAAATATACTGGATGATCTTTGAGTCCGTAGACGATTTATCCGATTCGGTTGTAAGTAGAGATGACATGAAGTAGACCGGGAAATGTACTTTCAGGTAAGCGGTCTGGTATGCAAGATTAGCATATGCTGTAGAGTGAGATTTATTAAATCCATATTGAGCAAAAGTACTCATTTGTAAAAATAGCTCCTCTGCCTTTTTTTTATTGAATCCCCGTTTTGCAGCACCTTCCATAAAATCTTTTTTTACAGCGGGAAGTTTCTGGACCTGCTTCTTCCCCATGATCTTTCTCATTTCATCGGCTTTACTCATCGGGAAACCTGCAATAATTTGAGAAATCCTCATGACCTGTTCCTGAAAAACTATTACCCCGTATGTATCTTTAAGGATCTCCTCAGTTTCATTAAATATATAACTCACTTTTTCCTTCCCGATTTTCCGATTAACATAAGTATCAGCCATTCCTGTACCGAGAGGGCCTGGTCTGTACAGTCCATTAAGCACTACCAGATCTTCGAATTTCTGAGGTCTGGACCTCTTCAAATAATCCCTCATTCCGGAACTTTCAAACTGAAATATTCCGTCTGTATATCCGTCTTGAAATAATTTAAAGGTTTTTTTGTCATCAAGGGGAATTGTTTGCAGATCCAGATCTTTTTTCTCAATTTCCTTAATTGAGCTGAGTATGTTCTTTATAATAGTGAGGGTTTTCAGCCCCAGAATATCCAGTTTCAATAATCCGATCTGCTCAACTTCTTCCTTCTCAAATTGGGTAACGATCTTATCCTTGGCTTTATAAAGAGGCATAAATTCTATAAGCTTCTTCGGTGCTATAACAACACCGGCTGCATGCATTCCGGTATTTCTAATATTATTTTCTAATTTCAGTGCATAATCTATTAATCTTGGAGCTGCTTCCATCCTTTTTATTTCCTTTTGCAGCTCCTCATTGTTTTCTACTTCTTCCCGAAGGCTCACATTCGGAGTCTCAGGGATCAGCTTGGCAAGTTTATCTACATCACCAAGAGGTACTTCAAGAACTCTTCCGGTATCTCTGATTGCCATTTTGGCTTTCATTTTTCCAAAAGTAACTATTTGTGCAACATTCTCCTCACCATATTTGTTCCTGATATACTCAATAACATCTTCTCTCCGTTCAGGATCAAAGTCCAGATCAATATCCGGCATTGATATTCTCTCAGGATTTAGAAATCTTTCAAAAATAAGGTCATACTCAAGCGGGTCGATACTGGTAATGCCCATTACATAAGATACAAGACTCCCGACAACAGACCCCCTTCCGGGCCCGATCAGAATATCATTCTCTTTAGAGAACCTTATTATGTCCCACACTATGAGAAAATAACTGGGGAATTCCATCTCCCTTATCTTCTCTATCTCATATTTCAGCCTTTTCTCATATACAACCAGATCCTTCCCCTCTTTCTCAAGTTTCCCCTTAATATCCTCGAAACCTTCCCTGCAAATTTTTTCAAAATATTCATCTATTGAAAACTCATCGGGTACCCGGAACTTCGGGAGAAAATATTCACCAAGCCTGAATTCAAAATTACACTTTGCTGCAATCACAAGAGTATTATCTATTGCTTCAGGATAATCACTGAAAAGTTCCTCCATCTCCTCTGTCGATTTCAGATACATTTCATCTGTCTCTTTTTTCATAGCTCTTTCAGTATTACTCAGGACTTCATTGGTCTGAAGACAAATAAGTATTTCACGTGCATCTGAATCAGAGCGGTTGTTATAATGCACATCATTTGTGGCCACCAGAGGAATTGAAAGGTCTTTCGCCAATTCCACAAGTTTAGGTAACACTTGTACCTGCTGGGAGAGTCCATGATTCTGGATCTCTATATAAAAATCTTCACCGAATACTTCTTTGTACCACTCTGCTGCTTTATATGCTTCTTCCTCTTTCCCTCTTAAAAGATTATATGGGATCTCTCCCTGAATACATGAAGACAAAATAACAAGGCCTTCACTGTGTTCTTTAAGAATTTTTTTGTCGATCCTCGGTTTCCGGTAGAATCCATCTATAAATGAAGTTGAGATCAGCTCAGAAAGGTTCTTATAACCGATATCACTCTTAACCAGAACTACAAGATGGTGATAGTTTGCTTCACCGCTACCCCTCCCGGGCCTGTGAGCAATATCATTCGGAGAGATATACATTTCCGACCCGATAATAGCTTTAATACCATTTTTTTTAGCTACATTAAAAAAATTTACTGCACCAAGTATACT
>JAGLQR010000102.1 GCA_023136725.1 Candidatus Aminicenantota bacterium | reverse complement strand
GGAGAATTGCTTGTTTGTAGTTATAAGTTCAAGAAAATTATTATTGTTCACTTCAAGTCCGGAGCATTTATTTAAAAATTCAAAAGTGAACGGGATCTCCATCGTTGAATTAGAATGGTTATAGAAAAGCCGGTTCGTCCGATTGATCAGTTTTTCGAGGCTTTTAACTCTCAGGTTAACAAACTTGTGATAATCTACAATTCCTGTTGAGTCATCCTCTTCGATTGAATACATACCTGAATCTTTTTTCTCCAGAAAAAGGCCGAGATAATTAAGAAGTTTTGATGCATCACGAAAACCTTTCCTGTCTGACAGATTGATAGTGAACATGTTTTTTTCAAATTTAAATCTTGTCTTGATAAGCTTTTCGATCTTGTTTTCCATTTCGACAATTTTTAAAAGTTTGTCCCGGACTCCTCTCTTAAACAATTTATTTGTTGGAGCCTCTGAATAAATAAGCATGTCATTCAGGTGATAAATAAAATCTTTGGAGGGGAGATTATAGTAGAAATTAAGATAACGGGAAAGGATGGTCGAATTCCCCGGGATATCGACTTTTTCTCCCGCAAATATAGTTGCGGTTGTCAGAGCAAAAAATAGTAGTATAAGGATAAAAGTTCTGAAGGTTTTTGTAAGCATGTGTTCTCCATAATCTTTATTACGAAATTCAAAATTAAAAACGGAACTATGAATTATTTTCAAATAAGTTATAATTTTATACATAAAAACAGATATGTCAAAAAAAAAAGGGAATTTATTCTTCTTCCTGCTGGTAATTGTTTTTTTTGCAGGATGCGTGCAAAAACGAGAAATAAATCTTGATCTTTCTGATACACCTAAAAGTATTGAAGAAGTAGAGGCTGAAAAGTTTGCTGACAAGGCCTCATACGACATGTCCAGCTACTTCCTGAAAAAAGCAGTTAAAGATTATTCATCAAAAGGAAATTGGGAAAAAGTGATTCAGAATTATATAAGGCTGGGGAATAATTACAGGCTTGAAGGGAATTATGACCTTGCTCTTAAATATCTGAATATGGGGCTTGAAGTTGCTCTTACTCATTCTGCTTACAGGTATTCAGAACTGGCGAGCAGTTATCATAAACTTGCATTTAAACATCTAAGAGATAGAAATTTCGAGAAGGCTCTTGATCTTTATCAGAAGGCGCTTGCAGTCAGAATTGCTGCATTTGGCAGGTATCACAAAGAAGTTTCAAGAAGTTATAACAGTATAGCCCTGGTTTACAGAAATATGGGGAATTATAGAGAGGCTGATGCATATTATTTTAAATCCCTGCTGATAAAATTGCGGAGATTTGAGAATATTGATGAGAATTTTTTCAGAAGTTTTAAATTTATTGACAGTAACAGGGTGAAGCAAAAATTCTATACGGAAGCAAAACGGGTACTTGGAAAATCTTTGAAGGTATATCTGGAAACCTATGGGGGATCTCACCACCTTTCCGGAATAATATATGAAAATATAGGGATCATTTATACACTTGAGGGTGATTTCGAAAGGGCTATGGAAAACTTCAGAAAGGCTCTAAAGATAAGGACTGAACTTTTTGGTGAGAACAGTCTCGAGGTTGCGGACACATATCACGATATAGGTACTGCCCTGATACTGAAAAATGAATTCCGGCGTGCCGGGGAGTTTCTTACAGACTCTCTAAGTATTAAGACTGACAAACTGGGAGAGAATCATCTTTTCTCAGGCGATACATTTTTTCAGCTGGGAAAACTTCATTTCATGGAAGGCGACTATGATAGCTCGCTAAGGTTTCTTCAGGACTCATTAATTTCACTTATCTCCGGTTTTGATCCCAAGAGCGTTTGTGATAATCCTGAACTGAACGAAAGGCTTTATTTTAAAAAAGATCTTATCAAAGTGCTGAGCCTCAAAGGTGAAGCATTCAGGATGCGGTATTCACTGAAGAAGGACAGGATCAAAGATCTTAAATGTTCCTTCAGCTCATATTTAAAGTCTGTTGAGCTTGTTGAGCTAATGAGAAATCAGTATACACCGGATGAATATAACCCGGGATTTGAATCGATATCACGTGACATCTACAGCAAAGTGCTGAAGGTTTCAATGGATCTGCACAGGCTTACAGGAGAGGATCATTACAGGACAGAAGCATTCCGGTTCTCAGAGAGAAGTAAGGCAGCGCTGCTCTGGGGAATGATAGCAGACTCCGAGGCTAAGGAATTTGCCGGTATCCCAAAGAAATTGCTTGAAACTGAAAGTATGCTGAAGAATGAGATAGTAAGGCTGGAGCTACTTCTTGAGAGAGATTATATGAGTGGGAAAAGAGTATCCGCATTAAGAAGAGAAGCCCTTGAAACTTCCTATTTTGAAATAAGGAATAGATATCAAAAATTCATTGAAAGTCTCGAACAGAAATATCCCAAATACTATAACCTTAAATTCCAGAACTGGATACCTGATATTTCTCAGATTCAGAAGGGGATTGATAAAGATGAAGTAATCCTGGAATATTTTATGACAGAAGATACTATAAACATATATCTGATATCCACTGAGAAATTTATAACAAAAGAAGTAAAGGCCGGGCCGGAATTTAAAGCGTGTATCCGGGATTTCTACAGATCGATTGTGAAAATTGAAGAATCTGAATTTCTCAGGACGTCTCCGTTACTTTATGAAAAACTCATTGCTCCGATAGGTGAATATATTTCGGATAAAAAAAAGATAACAATAATTCCCGACAGCGAACTTTTCCTCATACCGTTTGAAGCTCTGATATCGGGATCCGGAGAGGCGATATCATTCTCAGATTTGAATTTCATGGTCAGAAAACACTCTTTTGCTTACCACTATTCAATAGTACTCCGCAATTCCAGAACGAACGGGGGGAGTCCCGGCAACAGGAATTTCCTTGGTTTTGCTCCTGTGTTCAAGTGGAAGACCAAGGCGCTTTTCGAACCGGTATTAAAAAAACTTCCTAGCCTGCCGGGAACAGCTGAAGAGGTAAGGTCGATAATGGAAATCTTTAATTCAAAAGGGATCGGTTCTCTGGGCTATTTTTACGGTGATGCAACAGAATCCAGGTTTAAGAAAACTATAAAAGAACAGGAGTTCGGCTTCATCCATATAGCTACTCACACTGTAAATAATCTGGAAAATCCGGTTTTGTCCGGATTGATCTTTGCCGGAGATATTGAGTCAGATGAGGAGGAGGATGGCGTATTATTCTCAAAAGAAATATATAACCTCAAATTAAGGACTTCATTGCTTGTGCTTTCAAGTTGTGAGAGTGGTGCCGGAAAACTTGTTAAAGGTGAAGGTGTTCTTGCCCTTAACAGAGGATTTTTCTTCTCCGGTGCTCAAAATATTATTTTCTCTTTATGGACAGTTGAAGACAGATCAACCTCTATGCTTATGGTGGAATTGTATAGGAATATCCTTGAAGGAAAGACATTTCAAAATTCATTAAGAGAGGCAAAACTTACCCTTATCTCGGATCCATATACCGCATTCCCGAAATACTGGAGCAGTTTTATCCTGTTCGGTAATTAGTCAGCTATTTTTCGATGATGAATTTTCCAACATGGTAAAGGCTATCTTTATCTTCAAGTTTCCAATAGTAAAGTCCCGGGGAGAGATCTCCGGTAAACTCGACTTTACTTCCTTTTACTTTGAATGTGTAGAGGGTTTCATTAAGGTTGTTCAGGATCTTAAGTTTAAGCTCTTTATCTATATGATTTTCCCATTTGAATATTATCTTTCCTTTCCCGATAATTCTGAACTCCGGGGAAATGATGTTGATAATCCGGCCTCTGTGGGGACTGTCAACCATGTACTCAAGATTGGGGTTATCCTTAAAGGGATCCGGTGCTTTTCGGGATGAGGCTGCTACTTCTTTTTTGGAGTCAGAATCGGATTTTTTCTTAAGAATGAGCTCTTTATTTTGTGTTTTGGTGCCTGAGTTAACAATGACGGTCTCTTTACCTGTCTTTGCTAATTTAATACTTACCGGTTCATTATTATCCATAAGGAGATATATTCCTGTAATAAATGCAAGAACAAGAAATGTTGCGGCAGTACGAAGAAATAATCTATATGAAAAAGACCTTCTTACAGGTTCGGGGTCATTAAACAGAGTTAATTTCGGGCTGGAATCCTCCACTGATGACAGAGTCGCACTGTAGATGTCGAGAACAGAACTCCTGCAGAATTCACAATTCTCAAGATGTACCCTTATCTCTGCCGGAATCATATCTTCCCTCTCCTCTCTCAATCTGTCTGAACAAATTGCAGTAAAGATATCACTTATATGCCCATCACTTCTGAAAAAATTTCTCTCATTTGTCATATTAATCTCCCTGCCTCTTCTCCCACTTATAGTAGAGAATTATCAAGTCGGAAATTGTAGAATTATTATATGGTGACTCCGGGTGGATATTGTTCATCTGTCTCTTGATCTCTTCCAGTTTTGTGGATATCCACTTCCGTAAAGTGTCCGGGTTGTTAGATTTACCTTCATATTTGTTGAAGATCGGCACGATCCTTTCCATACTTCTTCTATTCTTAATGTAATTCCCCCTGTTCTCCATGAAAAGGTTTTTTTCATCTTCGGAGCAGTCCGGGAAACAGGTGAGAATGTCAGTGTCTTCTATCGGAATGTTGTATTTGATCTTCAATGTCAGATTCAGTTTCGGCCCTGTTCTATGATAAAGTTTGATTAGTGCATTGAATTTTTTGAATTCTTCTTCCAGGATAAGTGTGTTAAGCATATCCCTTTTCCTGTTGTCACTTAATTTTTCAATTTCCATCTCATTCTCGACAAGGTTCTTATTCCTTGTTTCTTTCCTGATTATGTCTATATATATATTACGAACTGTAACCATAAAATAGGATGTAAATGTTGGTAATTCCGGGTCATCAAAGTTGAATCGCCTCCGAATGGCATCTATTTTATTAAGAAGGAACCTGGTGATGATCTCCTGGACGATCTCTTCCACCTCATCTTTATTTCACATGCCTCTTGAATATGAACTTAAATATAAGATCTTTGTAAATAAGGGCGATAGTTCCCGGATCATTACTTAAAAGGGCACCTAAACTGACGGTTTCAGAGATTTTCTTCTCAAGATCTTCAGAGTAGGGGATCTCTTTTTCACCTTTCCCCATGGTGTTTGCCTTCTCATTTTTCCAGAATAATTCCGTGAGGGTGGATACAAGGTCAGGGAATAGGGACCTTGGAAACTTTTCACATGGATACAGTTTCTTATCTATTATGTCCCTTACAGAATATTCGTTTTTCATGCTTACTTCCCCTCTATTCTGAGATGAAAGAAACTATCGTTATGAGAAGAAACGGTCTTTATCCATATTGGTATCAGCTTTTTCCCCATCAGTTTCAATGTTTTCATTTTTGACAAATTAATATAGAAATCAGAATTATCTGATTTGGTTGAATTAAATATAAGTCTCTTCCCGTTTGCAGCTTTGAGTGAGGAACCGGCCGGGATATCAAATTGGAACGAGATGTTCTTTTTCCACTGTCTCTCCTCAAAATAGATCGTATATTCTTCGTTACTTTTGACTCTGAATTTATTTTCATTTTCCAGCCAGACAAAGTTGGAAGAAGAATTGAATAGTGATATCCCGTTTTTTCGGAAACGGTCTTTTGCTGAGATATGAACATGTGGAAATAATGAAACCAGAAGAATTGCAGATATGAATAAAACTATCGAGATGTATTTAGTGCTTTTGGCAGTTATACGGATTTTTTTCAGGTTCCCGGAGTAATATGCCAGCAAAACTATAATGAGTGTAATTATCCAGACAATATTAGGTAAATAGAGTATGTCGCTTTGAGTGAGAAATGATGGAAAGAATTTTGTGAGGTCTAATGCACTGCTTCCCATGAATGAGAGGAAAGCAGAGCTTCCCTCAATGGTCGATGCGAATACCGGTTGATATATGAATTGAGGATATTGCAGGATCCAGAAAAGTATGAAAAAATTAAATCCGACCATGACCTTGAACAAATATTTCCTGTCTGAATTGAAATAATAATTGAACATAAACAGAAGGATTATCCAGAATACGAATATAAGCGGCCTCCCGGCAGGTGCATGAGCGCCTCTCACAGTTGTTACAGCATGAAAGATGGTATAAACAGAAATTATTGCCGCCAGTACTTTCCATGATAAATTCCTTAATTTGAGGCCGGAAAGGAAAAGGAAAAGAAAAGGTGCATAGAGTAAAAGGCCATCCCTCTGATCAAAAAAATATGCAAAGAATACTTTTAGTTTCAGGAAGACCGGTGTTGACCAATAATTCTCAGCAGGGAATATTCCTGATGGATTGAATGTACCGTAAACAGCTTTGCTGAACATTAGAAGTGCAATCGAACTCAGGACAGGGTATAAAAGAAATTTCAAAAGATCTTTTTTCGAGTTTTCTTTTAACAATTTCCATACTGCAAATCCTGCAAATAGCATCAGGGGCGGGTAATACTTAACATGAAACCAGATCGTAAGTGAAAA
>JAGLQR010000101.1 GCA_023136725.1 Candidatus Aminicenantota bacterium | reverse complement strand
AGGCCTGCCAGATTCTATAAGATATATAATGGGAAATATTACTATCTGAAGGAAAATATTGATGAAGAGATGTGGGAACTATACAAGGTTGATATTGATCTGAAGTGATTTGAAAATTAATGTTCTTTGAAACTTTTTAACTCCTCCTGTTGTCTAAAGAGGTAATAAAACAAATTGGAGGCAGTTATGAAAATTTTAAAGAAGAATCTACATGGCAGGACGCATCTTGTCCTGCTTACTTTTCTGCTGATATTTGCAGTAATTACAGTTCAGAGTTATGCAGGAAAAGCAGAAGGGAAGGGATTTCTCGGAGTGAATATCGAGAAGCTTTCCGGTGATGACAGAGAAGAGTTCGGTGTGAAGTTCGGTGTACTCGTGACAGGTGTCACAAAGGATGAAGCTGCTTTTAAAGCAGGGCTGAAAAAGTATGATGTGATCCAGTATGTCGGTGATACTAAAACACGCAGGCCGGATGACCTTGTGGATGTTGTAAGCAGCAAAGCTCCCGGCACTAAAGTGAAGGTTAAATTTGTACGTGATGGGAAGAATATGTCAGTGTCGGTTGTTCTAGGTAAGAGGAAGATGAATGAGTTCTTCTTCAAGCAAGGTGCAAATGAGTTCAGAATACTCGGTGACAAATTCCGTGGGAAATTGAGTGGCCTGAAAGAATTGAAAGAGCTGAAGAAATTGAAAGGGCTTAAAGAGTGGAAGATGAAGAAGAGAGCTTACCTTGGTGTTGAGATGAGGACGATGGATGATAATTTTTCAAAATATTTTGGTGTAAAAAAAGGTGGCGGTGCATTGATCATGAATGTGACAAAGGACAGTGCTGCATCAAAGGCCGGCTTAATGTCGGGTGATGTTATCCTCAAGATCGAAGGGCTTACAATTAAAGGCCCCGGAGATGTTTCAAAGGCGATTCACGAAAAGAAGAAAGGCGACAAGATAAAGATCAAAATCTTCAGGCATAAGAAAGTAAAGAATATCACTGCTGAACTTGGTGAGAGATCATTTCCCGGAGCTATGTTCTTCGGGGGCAAAGGGCTCCATTTTGGAGACCATGATATTCATATTCGTATTCCTGAAATTGTTAATAAAGTAAGGGTCTGGCGTGATGCGGATGGCAATCTTCATAAAGAAAAACTTCATCTTATTAAAGAGCATACAAAAATGAAAAAAGAGATGATGAAAAAAAAAGAGGAAATTAAAAAACATAAGAAGCTTAAAGAAAAAGAGCTGCAGGAAAAACTTAAAGTCATAGAAGAAGAAAAGGCAAAAGAAATATTTATTTAACCCCCACTTATAGTGAGCGGAGAAGTTTTTTCTCCGCTCACCTTTGTTGTAAGTAAGAATTCACTGATTTATTTTTTTACTTCAATTACATTAGTAGAGTGAAGATCACCTGCTGTCAACTCTATCTTATATTCTCCCGGTTTAACAAAAGGATTTCTCCTTTGTGGATTATCCGGTTTCAGATTCCATTTAACAAAATTGAATCCCTTTGCCCCGGTTGATTTAATGGTCCTGACAACTTTTCCTTCAGGCCCTGATATCTCAATTTTCACTTTTGCTTCTTCATTCAGCCAGAATCCGAAATTTCCCGGTTTTGTTCCTGCCCAATACCACATCCTCCATTTAGGAAGCTTTGCACATTCCGGATTGAACAAATGGAGCCCTTTGTTAAATCCCAATTTCGCTATCTCCTGAATATATCTGACATCCAGGGCATACATTCCTCTGCCATGGGTGGCTGCAATTAAGATATCTTCCTTTGGATGGATCACCAGATCCTGTACGTAAGTTGTAGGCATCTCTTTCATGAGAGCATGCCATTCCTTTCCCATATTAAGGGAGACATAAACACCAAAATCTGTTCCGGCATACAGGATATTCCTGTCGGAAGGGTCTTCTCTTATAACATTCACCGGCCCGGTCGGGATATTTGAAACGATACTTTCCCAGGTCTTCCCGAAATTTGTTGATCTCCAGATGTATGGAGTGAAATCATCATTCCGTTTCCCATTCTGGGTCAGATAGACTGTAGCGAGGTCATACCGGGAGGCTATTATCCTTGATATCCATTTCCTGTAAGGGAGTTTTCCTGTGATGTTCTTCCATTTCTTCCCGTTGTCCATGGTTAACCAGGCTCTTCCGTCATCGGTTCCTGCATAGATCAATCCTGACTGCAGAGGCGATTCGGAAATTGCGAATAAGGTCTGGTAGGGGATATCACCTTTCATGGAAGTTTTGTTGTATGACAGATCAGGGCTGATCTTTTCCCAGGTCTCGCCACGGTCTTTCGATCTGAAGAGATAATTCATCCCATGATATATCACTTTCGGATCATGTGGAGACAGAATGAAGGGGGCCATCCATTGTCCTCTATACTTTGCTTCACCTTTTTTCGGACGTGGAACTATGATCTTGGTTATATCGTTTTTTATATCAGTCCTCATAAGTGTCCCGTAGAATCCTGCAGAATATACAGTATTAGTGTCGGTAGGATCTATTGCATGATTACTGCCTTCCCCTCCCGGTGCATAATCCCATTTCTGAGCAGGGATGTTGAATCTTCCTTTGCTGAGATCTACGAAAGTTTTAAAACTTCCGTGATCCTGTATCGAGCCATAAACCCGGAAAGGATTTCCCATATCGTACATTACATTGAAAAATTGTACTAACGGGAGGTTGTCCGGGAATGTTCTGAATTTTTTCCCGCCATCATAAGAAATTGCCAGTCCCCCGTCATTTGCATTGACAAGATAATTGGAATTATCAGGGTCTATCCAGAGGCCGTGATGATCTGCGTGCATTCCCCGGAGACGTTTGAATGTTTTTCCTCCGTTTTCAGAGACATTCAAAGAAATCCCCATAACATAAACCTTATTTTCATTATTCGGATCTACACGAACTTGCCCGAAAACCCAACCATAAGTATTTGAGAGATTTTCCATAAATTTATTATTTTCACTTACTTGTCTCCAGGAGTTTCCTTTATCATCACTTCTGTATAAAGTAGCACCCTTTATTTTACCTCCCTTTGGTCTTCCGTAAGAATCGATCTCTCCCTCTTCCCACTCACCGGCTATTTCATAATTATCCACAAATGCATATATAACATTCGGTTTTGATCTGCAGAGATCGATACCGATCCTTCCCCTGTATTTTGCTTCGGGAAGGCCTTTATTTACGGGAGTCCAATCTCTTCCTCCGTTGTCAGTCCGGTAGATCCCAGTCCATTTGTATCCCTTCTCGATCCTGGGGTCATTCCATTTCCGCCTTATTCTCTGCCAGAATGAAACATAGAGAGTATCAGGATCGGAAGGGTCCATCACGAGATCAATGGCCCCTGTTCTGCCGTTTATATATTTGATATTGCGCCAATGTTTTCCACCATCAATTGTTTTGTAAAGGCCTCTTATAGTGTTGTCTGTCCACTCATGTCCTGAAGCTGCGACATAAACAATATCAGGGTTTTTTGGATGGACGATGATCCTCGAGATAGTATTTGTATCGGTAAGCCCCATGTGTTTCCATGTTTTACCGCCGTCAGCAGATTTATATATCCCTGCTCCGGTTTGTGAACTCCTGTAAATATTTGCTTCTCCGGTACCTACCCAGATGGTCTCCTGATCAGAGGGGGCGATAGCAATATCGCCTATTGATGTGGAGGCTTTGTTCTCAAAAACAGGGTCCCATGTTGTTCCCTCATTCTCTGTCTTCCATACTCCACCGGATGCACCGGCAATGTAGATTGTATAATTCTTTCCTTTAGGCTGAACGACCTCTACATCGGTCATTCTCCCGCTGACATTGATCGGACCCAGGAACTGCCAGGGAAGATTTTTGAACATGGAATTTTTTTTCATAGCTACATGATTTGCATACCACTTCAATCTGAGTCCGGGGTCGGTATTTTTAACAACTTTATTTCCCGGATGCAGGAATAATGTGGCTGAAAAAATTATTATAATAATGATTAAAAAACTTTTACATGATTTATGGATCACAATGACACCTCCTCTGATATTTACTTGATTAAATTCTACTCTCTGCACTTTTTCTATTCAATAAAAATTAAAATTTTTTGTATTAAATCCGGAGTGGTTTTTTCCGTAATGAACCATTATTTGCAGGGGGACGGTGCTTGACATTTTGACATTTTTCATTCTCACAAATTAAAATGTCAAAATGTCAAGCACCGTCCCCCTATTTGGAGCGGGAGTGAAGTGGATGATGGCGAGAGCCTGATTTGAATTGTATGCAAATCATATAAAATGTTTCATGTTGAAAAATAAATTCTCATATGATAATTATGTAAAAAGATAATATGACTAATCGTAATGTGAATTTCCCGATTGTGAAGGACAAAGTGTGGTATCTGAAGAAGGTAAATATTTTTTCCGGTTTAACAATGGATGAAATGATGTTCCTGGACAGGAACTCTAGAATGAAAACTTTCAATAAGGGAGAAACCATATATTTCGGAGAGAGAGATCATGACAAGATATTCTTTCTGAAGAAGGGGAAAGTTAAGCTTTTAAAGATAGATATGACAGGCAAAGAGATGGTTTATGCGATCCTGAAAGAGAATGAAGTATTTGGTAGTTTGTCTCAATTGAAAGAGAATATAAATAGTGAATATGCTGAATCACTCAGTGAAACTCTTGTTTGCTATATCAGCAAGGACCAATTCTTCAAATTTATTGAAAGCAAGCCGTCAATAATGATAAAACTTAACAGGCTGCTCGGCACAAAGGTACTCGAGCTTGAGATGCTGATAGAAGAGTTGACCTTTAAACCTGTTTACGGCAGGATCGTATCCTTATTACTTAAACTGAATCAAAAATTCGGAGTTGATTATAAGGAAAGCATTCTGATCAACCTTACATTAACTCACAATGATATTGCATCAATGATTGGGGCTACGAGAGAGTCGACAACACTTGCATTGAATAAATTAAAGGAACAAAAATTGATTAATTCCGAGAGAAAGAAAATAATTATCGAAAATTTTGAAAAGTTGAAGGAACTTTCGGAAGGTTAACGCCCATACCGGGCCGAAGCCCGGCACAGGTTTTTCTCCTGTAAACATAGGAGGAGTCAACTATTTTTGTAAATAGTCCCTAAAACAAAACCAAAGACAATGTGACCCATAAAGCTTCCCATTGCCATTATAAATGAGCCTGAAAAGATCCCTGAAGTAAAACTCATACCCTTCATTACCATCATCATAGGCATAACCATTAACTGAGCTGCCAGGAACGGAATTATAGAGTAGAGAATTCCATTCAGCCATCCTTTCGAACTGAATTTTTTGTAAAATACTGCAGCATAACCAAATGCAAGTACAAGACCGATCATAAAATGAGCCATCCAACCAAGAACCTCATTGTTACCCATTACACTACCGAGCATTTTGCCTAAATTCATCTTGGGCATTCCCATCATTGGTGCAACCAGCATTAACATTGTCATTGCCGCCGTAGCAACAATACCTGAAACCAAAACATTTTTTAAATTAACTTTTTTCATTAAATCCTCCTTTGTCTGGAGGCATAATAATCTGATTTTATGATATGGTCTGTAAGATAAATTACAAAATCGAAATTTTATTTCGTACTTAACAGCCTTCGAGTTTCTTTTTCTTTTTTTTCGGTCTTTTTTTAAATTTTTTCTTTACAACAGGTGTTGTTCCGGATCCGGAAGCTATACCCGATCCTCCACCAAGGTACCCTGCAACTGCAGCTTTGGTTTTGTATATCAATATTTCATCATCCGATACTTCTCCTGAGGGAGGGGCAGGATTGAGAATGTTTTTATTCCAGTAGTTCATTCCGCCTTCAAGTATATATGAATCAAGTCCTGTCGAATTCAATATCAGCCATGCCTGGGATGCATGAGAGTTCCCGTTTGAATACAGGATGATCATCTTTTGATCCTGAGAAAGGTCATCAAGTGTATCTTTTGATAAGAGATCTTTTAAAGGTATATTCTCTGATGTCTTTATATTTCCTTCATTGAATTCCTGTTCATTGCGGATGTCGATCAACCTGTAATCTTTCCTTTCCTCCACTACCCACTCTGAAAGCGTCTCAGGAGAGATCTGATCTTCATTACTTAAAATAACCGAAGATAATGTTTCCGGGTCAAAATGGAATTTTGATTTATCAGATCCCGGAAGAAAGACCATGATAATTCCGAGTATGATCGCAATGGTAAATCCGAGCTGCTTATTTATTATTTTCATTTTATTATTCCTTTTCTCCGAATTTCTTTTCAAGTTTTTCTGCACCGATAAAACCCAGAAGAGCAACGATAATAATAATAAAGCCGATCTGCCCCATGGTCATGCCCGTTGCTTTACTTATAATTAATCTGTCACCCAGATGTCCGCTGTAGAAAAACTTCTTGAACAGAGGAACAGTCTCACCGAAGACAAACATTCCGAATAAACTTCCAAGGATATAAAATATAGCATCCTGTTTAAAAGTTGCAAGGCCCACTACTGAAGTTCCCGGGCAATATCCTCCTACAACAAATCCAACTCCCA
>JAGLQR010000100.1 GCA_023136725.1 Candidatus Aminicenantota bacterium | reverse complement strand
GTCAGCAATTTTAAAACCTGCTTCAAGTTCAATTCCAAAAACTTTTGCACCATCTGAGTTAAATCTTTCCATTACCATATAATTTTTGTCTGATTCAACTTCATCCAAGGTAAAAACATCGTTTAACCGGTTATAAAACCCACTGAAACTGAATTGAATTAATTTATTATTTACCTGTCTGCCGAAATCAATTCCAAATGTCAGGCTGTAGGATTTTTCCTCTTTTAGTCCGGCCCTGTTTCTGATAATCATCCCTTCTCCGCCAACTTGTGTGATATGAAGATCTTCATCAAAAACTTGTGGGGCGCGAAATCCGGTAGAGAATGTTAACCTGAATGTAAGATCCTTTATCCCTGAAAAACTGATGCTGGTTCTGGGGCTGAATATCATCCGGGATATTTCGGAATGCTTATCGCCACGTGCCCCTATCAATATTTTCCATGTGTCGTTTAAGTTTATTTCATCCTGTAAATATACACCAAGGTCAGTATATCTTTCATCGATCATCCGGTCATAGGCCGGGGCCCTGTCTTCGATCCCGTCTGATTTGAAACTTACTCCCATAATCACATCATGGCCTGATAATGAAAAATTATAATATCGGATCTCACTAAAAAATACAGGGTTTACTGAGTCTCCATATGCATTAGGGTCCTGCTCTGCACCATAATATGATTTTCTCTTCGTGTATGAATATGCGCTGTTGATCTTTAAAATGGATACTTTAGAAAAAACTTGTTCCCATCCTGCTGAAAGATCAATACGCTTTGTCCTGATGGATTCTGCAATGTCGGCGAAATGCTCCGGCAGCTCAAATTTATTTCCACCCCTGCGTTCTTCTTTTATAACCGAAAAACTTAATCGAAGTTTCCCGCTTATCTTTTTGAAATAATGGGAAAAATTTGATCCGATACTTAGATTTGTCAATTCACCCCTGTCTGAGAAATCATCTCCATTGTAATCCATTGGATCACGACTTTGATAAGTGCTGAAAAAGTTCACCTTGGTATCGGGATTCGGTGCAACATAATCAAAGTTGAAATTTACATTTGTATCCGGTTCGTTGTTAACAAGCCCATGGTTAATAGATAATCGTGCGCCTGATGTTTCTGCTTCTTTTAGCCTCACATTAACAACACCGCCGATAGCATTTCCCCCATATAGAGAAGCTCCGCCACCCTTAACTACTTCAAGACTCTCTATAAGGTTTGCCGGTATTTGTTCCAGTGCATAAACTCCGGCTAGCGCTGATACTACCGGCATCCCGTTCAATAATATCTGGCAGTATTTCCCCTCCATACCATTTATCCTTACCTGGGTAAAATTGCAGTTCTGGCAATTATCTTCCACTCTTACACCGGTTACCAGTTCAAGTGAGTCGGCAAGGTTTTGGGCGCCTTTTTTTTCTATCATATCCTTGCTGGCAATGAAGGTTTTTACAGGAGTTTCCCTGTAGAGTTTTGGGGTCCCTGTGCCTGTTACTACAACCTGTTCAATAAAAGATCGGGTTAATATAATATCCGGAATTATCATATCGGTTCTTTTTGCAATTCTTGATACTTTTGTTGAGTATGGTAAATATCCTTCTTTGTAAATATCTATGTGAAATGCGCCTCCTCCCTTAATTTTAAAAAGAAATTTTCCAGATTTGTTAGTTCTGGTCGAGATGTTCTTTTCATGAATAAAGACTTCTGCGCCTTTGATACCATTGTCATCTTTGTCCAGAACCTGTCCCTCTATTTTTTTGTTGTATCTCTTTTCGTTTATTGTTAAATCCTGTTTCGATTGAAGGATGGAAAATCCTGTAGCTAACATAAGCATGAATATCATCTGTATTTTTATTTTTTTATTAATAGTTCTCATGTTTTTCTCCTTAATAGATCTTATTTCTATTATTATTTAATATGCCAAAGCAAAAATAGTGAATTTACACTGCTATTCCCATAGGAACATTAATGTAAAGTCTGATTTAAAATTGTATGAAATTCAGATTAATGGCGGTGATTTATTTTTTATGGAAAAGATGACAAAACTTAAATTTATAGAATCATCATGTTTGACTAATAAAAACAAAAAGATGCTTGTGAAAATTAAAACAATTATTGTTATGTTCGGGGTTAATGAAAGTGACCGTTCAAATAAACAGGCAGGACAATCGGTCTCATAAATTTCGAAAGTTGTTTCGGTATGAAAAAAATCTATACCGGTGGTTAAAATAGTAAAAAAAATAAGAAACAGAAAAAATGTCTTTTTTTTCATATTCAGCCAAATGTTAGGCAAGACTAACATTATTGGTATTCTAAATTATATACTACTTTTTATTAAAGTCAATAATTTTTTTTTAAACGAAATAATGGTGACAAAAAGGGGACAGGAACTTTTTATTTGCCGAAGATTATGGAATTGAAATGATTATTCCAAAATTTATTATTAGAAATTACCGTTTTTCCCAGATAAATTCCCTTCCGATCTTCTTATTATTCCTCTCATCTCTTTCGTCAATATCTTTATGCATATCAGTGACCCATTCGAATACATAATATCCTCTTTCGGCGGGTGTGAATGTAAAGCTCAGTTCTTTTTTTCTCCCGATGTCAACAAAAAACCATCTTTTATCTGTAACACGTGTCCATGGATCAAATTGCTTTTGATGATAATAAATTACGAGACTTGTGGTGAAATTTTTATTCACTCTTCCGAGTTGGATTAAATTAGCGAGTACTTTCACCTTATCCCCGGCCTGAAATGCTGAATTGCGATATTTTTTCTTTACCCATACCTTTTCGAACCATAGATCAGGTTTGTCACAATTCCTGACATTACAATCCTTGTATGCGACTCCGTTATACTGGTTGTTCGCGCCATTTGTGTCATGGTGGTTTTTGTCAGGAATAAGTTTCAGAATATAGTTCATCTTACACCCGATCACAGCAGATCTCAGAACATTGTTTGTTTCGTTTAAAGTGATGGTCTTGCCTGTAAACAGGATGAAACTTTTCTTTTGAATAACAGGAACGCTAACCTTCACTTTCCCGAATTGATCATAGATCATAATAACAACTATATCTCCTGTAAAGTGATCTCCGTAATTCCCTATTGTGACATTAAGCTTTCCGCTGCAATATTCAGCGGAAGTTATGGCAAGGTCACATCCTCTGCTGGTTACAATCGAAAATTCACGACTCTCCCCTTTGATACTTCCATCCGGCTTTTCAACAGAGATCGTATATCTTCCCTTCGGGAGTTTTTGCGGGATGGTCCATGAGTAATTATTATTTCCGTTTATGTTATCTGTCATACTATTGATAATAGAGAAACTCCCGATTCTCTGGGTCCCCCTGGGGATCAATCTTATCAATACCTTATGGCTGTTTATGTTGGATGAGAACCAGGCAATGTTGCATATTTCTCCTTTTAACTTTGTTACCCCTCCCAAAGGCCTGGTCACATTGATCAAACTGGTTTTCTGATTGATTGTGAAATTCCCGCTCTTACTTGTCACTTCTCCCTGATCTATAGTAATAAAATATTTCCCTTGTACCACATTGTCCGGTATATGCCAGGAAAGGGGGGAACCGTCATAAGAGTGAGTGTTTCTGATGATCAGACTCCATGCATTTGCCGCATTTTTTAACTGAATTCTGACATTTCCTGTTATTCCGGACGTTCTCCATTTTATTGTCATGTTCCCACCTGCAGTAAAGCTCCACATACTGGTAGGGGATATAATCTTGATCGAACCCGAAGTGTCGGGAATTCCCGAGATCGAAAAGACATCACTGTCATCTGAAGCCTTGTTGTCTAATGTTCTTACTCTTATCACATATCTTCCCGGAGCAACAGAAGCCGGTATTGTCCACCTGAAAGTTCTATCGTTTTCAGTATCATTTGAAATTTCCAGGAGTTTGGTGGAACCTGAGGAATCATACAATCTGATTTTCACACGTTG
This sequence comes from Candidatus Aminicenantota bacterium, assembly GCA_023136725.1. Lineage (GTDB taxonomy): Bacteria > Acidobacteriota > Aminicenantia > UBA2199 > UBA2199 > UBA647. Next base: position 2,691 of record JAGLQR010000100.1, on the reverse strand, counting down.
ATGATCTTTCGGGATCTCATTCCACTCAATGTTGTATTGTTCTCCTTTGATCCAGTTCGAATTGCGATTCGGTTTATTTACAGTCATAGTTCCGCTGAATACAAAATATGTCAAAAAAGTGCTCAATATAATTAATATTAAAGTTTTTTTCATTTCTTCCTCCTTAAGTAAGCTTTAAAAATGTAAAGTAATCTTAAAGTGGATATAGATAAAGTGATTAACGCTTTTTGTTCCATCAACCCTTCCCAGTTATATTATGGTCACATCCCGGATTTTATCTCAAAAATAATTTTTTTTTAAAATTATATATTTCTTTAATAATGAAATATTGTCTTAATTATTAGAAGTAAATGAAAATATCACTGATATTACTGCGTATTTTTACATTGAGATATAATTGCTCTTCAGGTCTGAACCCTGCCGATATTTCTGGCAGGGCCGCTTAAAAGTGTATTATTTTAGTATTATCCCTTTAATACCTACAATAACAGAAGGCGAAGATGTTTTCAGGACCTGAAACACGATCTTCCCCTTATGCCTTCCCGGTACGGATGTTTCGAAATTTCTCGTTTCGTTTTTCTTAACGTCTCTGAAAAGGAGCTGATCAACCAGTTTATCGTTAACAAGAATCTGCAGGATAAGGAATTTTGAATCACCTTTGTATTTCACTTTCCCATTGATGAGGAGCATATCGGAACCGGAAGTTATCCCGTTCTCATTGAGGCTGATCTCTCTGCCTTCCAGATTTGTTACTTTGTTCAAAGTGATCTCCGCCTCGGCTACCACAATCTTTATCTCATTGATCCCGCTTTCTACGGTTGTATTATTAAAACTATCGACAGCTTTCACTCTCCAATAGGTCCACCTGTTCCTTTTTAATCCGTCCCAGATCTCTTTTCCCGGAGTAAAACTAAGGCTGCCTTTGACATCTGTCCATTTAACTGATGATCTGTTATTAAGGAGATCAAAAAGTGAATGTGAAAAAGCGATCTGATATTTTGCTGCACCGCCTTTTGGCTGATCCCATGAGAATGCCGGGATCTCATTATCCTTTGCAACAAAGCCGTCAGGAGGTGATATTGTATTCATCCCTATCTCATAGGGGAGAACATAATATCTGAGTGTTGGAAATACGACATCTACTTCAGGACGTGTAAGCCGGAAGGAAACAGTATGAACACCCGGTTCGATTGTTGGTAATGGCCGGGCCTGGTCCATGGTTATCTCTTTGACCTCACCTTGTCTTGAAAGTTCATTGATAAATCCGTAGACGGCTCCATCATACAGCCATTGTCCGGTGATAGTGCCTGTTCCTCTCATTTTGAGTCTCAAAAGGGGTTTCAGTTTATTAGAGTTCCTCGGAACTACCATGAAATATTTTCCGTTGTCGAACCGGAGTTCCGCAACTTCAAGGATAACATCGTCTGAGATCCCGTAAACATTGACCGGTGTTTCGAAACTCTTCTTACTTGTACCCCCATCATCAACAGCTCTTATAGTATAGTTCCCCGGTTTGCTGTAGGTGTGGGAAATCGTATGCCCTCCGATAACTATAGTTCCGTCATCGAAATTCCAGAGAATGGTTTTTCCATTAAAGTTTCTTGCGTATACAGTTAACGGTTCTCCTATTCGGACCTCTGATGTTGCCACCTGAATGAACCTGTCATCGGGCGAGACAGTAACAACGGTAGTAACCGGTGTATGTTTGATATCTTTTTCCGTTACCGAAACGTTGTAAACTCCGGTATTCTGGTATCTGTGGGTCTGATAATGTCCACCCCATAATTGAGTCCCGTCACCAAAATCCCACAAAACAGATGAGGTGACATAATTCAAAGCCTGGAAATAGACCTGTTGATCCTCTTTGGGTTGTGCAGGGGAGAATGAAATGGCTCTTCTGGCTTGAATTGTAATAACATAGTTTTCTGTGTATGCTGCAGTAGTAGAGCCGCACCATGGAGTTACAAATGTTGATCCGTGAGTATATCTGACTTTGTAAGTCCCGGGAATATTAAATATGTGATTCTGCCAACCATAATCGCTGTCATCAGGATATGAGTAAACTGTTCCATCATCAAAATTCCATGTGGATGTTCCTCTATCTAAGTCGTGGCAATCTTTATTAAAACCGATATATTCGCCAACATAATAAGGCCCGGATTTGTTCACCACGATCGCAGAATAAATATTTATTGAAAATAAGAAAATCAGGATAATAATTAATTTTTTCATTTTGTTCTCCTAAAATGCAATATCAGCTTTCAGATACACTGATGTTGAGTCAGTGGACACTCCACTATTCTCATCTTTTTTGTATGTACCTTTCAGAGAGAGTGAAGGATTTATTTTGTTCTTGAAAAGTTTTGCCATGAAGAAGTTGAGACTAAGATCGGTTGAGAAAGTTTTTGAGTCTGAATAAGCGCTCTCACTGCTGTAATATGAGGAGAAGATCGATAATGTAAATATATTAGGGATGAATTTTAACTCTGAGCTGAGGGTTAAATTCAGCATCTTGGAGGTTGAGTCATCAGAAAAATTATCAGTTTTTGTATAGGATGCCGAAGGAGAGAATGACATGAATTTTCCAAACATAAGAGACATGGAAAGGGTTGCATTCAGATTTGAAGTAAAATTCTCTGATTCTATTTTTCCAAGTCCGAATGAGATCGAGTTACTACCTGAATAGTATCT
>JAGLQR010000010.1 GCA_023136725.1 Candidatus Aminicenantota bacterium | reverse complement strand
ACAATCAAGTGTTTGATAAATGAAAAAACAGGGCCCAATGATCTTAATAAGCCCGGCCATATTTTTCCGTTAAGAGCAAAAAAAGGGGGAGTCCTGAACCGTGCAGGCCAGACCGAAGCATCTCTTGATCTGGCAAGGATCGCCGGGCTTTATCCTTCAGGTGTGATCTGTGAGATCATGAAAGATGACGGGGAGATGGCAAGAATGCCCGATCTTTTAGAGTTCTCAAAGGAATTCGGGATTCCGATCATTACTGTCGAAGAGATAATCAGATACAGGATAAAGGAAGAATCCATAATCGAGGAGAAAGCTGAGGCAAACCTTCCGACAAGGTGGGGAATTTTCAAAATAAAAGCCTATGTCGATGTCCTTAACAATGAAACTCATATCGCATTGATCAAAGGAGAACTTGATCCTGAAAAACCAACTCTTGTGAGGGTACATTCACAATGTCTGACCGGGGATACTTTCAGCTCCATGAAATGTGACTGCGGGAGTCAACTGGACAATGCAATGAGAATGATAGACAATGAGGGCTCGGGAGTTCTCCTTTATCTGCTCAATCAGGAAGGGCGCGGTATCGGATTGGTAAATAAAATAAGAGCGTATAAACTACAGGAAAACGGATTTGATACTGTAGAAGCAAACATTGAACTCGGACTTCCGGAAGATATGAGGGACTATGGGATCGGTGCCCAGATACTCAGAAAATTAGGATTGAAAAAACTAAGGTTAATGACCAATAATCCCACAAAATTTATTGCACTTAAAGGATATGGACTTGAGATAACAGAAAGGGTATCAATAGAGGTCGATCTTCATGATGAGAACAAATTCTATATGAAGGTCAAGAAGGACAAGATGGGACATATTCTGAAAAAAGTGTAATATTTGAGCCTGCTCATTTTTTTAATAATTGAAATAGTAATATATTTTCCCTAAACTATCCCTGTATGATTTAATTTATATTTCAGGAGAAAAATATCCTGAATTTTATTATGGGATGAAAAAAACTTTGAATATCTCAGATCAGCATGCCCGCTTAAGGGATATCATCAACAGGAATATAAAATTTATTAACAGGCAGTGCCTGAATACCGTAAAGATCAAATCCGGGAGTTTCTTGAAAAGTTCTTTTGATGTTGAGAATGAAGCTGACAGATTGTTTAATATGGTTTTGGACAAGCTCTCTGAAAATGATTTCGGTATTCTGAGAAGATTTGAAGGGAGATCGAAAATCACTACTTATCTGACCACAATAATTGCGAGAACTGCCATTGATATGATCAGAGCACGAGCCGGGCGGGAAAGAGCTTCTGAAAAAACTCCAGAGATGGACGGGCCTGACGGAAAACCTGTTGTTATTAAAAAGGGGAAAATACCTGATGCTGAGGGAACACCTGTGAAAGAAGGGATATATTCCGGGGAAAGAGGGGAATATATAGTTCCGGATAATGCAGATGTTCCTGAGATAAAGGTTCTGAAAAGTGACAGCGAAAATAAGATGAATATGGTAATTTCTGAAATGCTATCAATCCTGAGCGGTGAAGAACGTCTCCTGCTGAGGATGAAATTTCCTGATGAACCTGAAAGAAAACCATTGAGTACGGATGAAATTGCTATTATGCTCGGGATATCACATAAAGGTGTCTATAACCGGATTGAACGTCTTCTTAAAAAGTGCAGAATTATTCTGACAGATGCAGGAGTCAGCCTGGAAGATTTTGTTTTTGGAGAATTTACAGGAAATGTCCGACATATGATAAGGAGGGAACAATAATGGACAAAAATGAAGAGAAACTCCTCAATAGGTTGAGCGGGGGACTTTCTCATGGGAATCAGGAGAGCTGTCCCTCCCTGGAAGATATTTCCGCTTTAATTGATGGTGTCCTTAAAAATGAGATGAAGGAGAGTGTTCAAAATCATATTGCATCCTGTAATATATGCTATGAAACGTATTTGACAGCTTCTGAATTAAACAAAAGTTCTATCCATACTTCTTCCCGGATATTTTCTCCCTGGGCAATTGCCGCATCAGTTTTTATTGCATTGGTATCCTTTGTGATCTTTTATAAAGTAAATGTAAGCGTTAAGAATGAAGTGAGCCATATCTCCGAAATAAGTAAAAATCCTCTGGTGGAGAAAGAGAGCTTACCTGAAACAATAAAGGATAAGGAGAGGATGATTTCTCCTGCTTCACTGAAAACTGTGGGAAAAAAGTTGGATAAAGCCCCTGCTCCTAAGAAATCCGGCCCGGGAAAAAAGAAGAGTAAGCAGTTAGCCTTTGTTGAAGAGTCCCGTCCGGACAGAGAAGAACCCGCCGGAAGAAATATAAGCAGGAAGGTTGAGCCGGGGAATGTGCAGGGAATGTCCCAGTCCTGGAATGAACCTGTCAAGGCTCCTCCAGTTGTATCTACCAGGGTTGGGAAAGTGGAATTTGAATACGAAGATCAGAAACCGGAGGAAGTGAACTTTAGACGAAAGAAAGGTGGTAAGGGGCTTGTCGATAAACTTTCAGAAGATGAAAGAAAGGGGGAGGGGAAGAGTGATAATTTTAATTGCTTTAGAAAAAAAGGTGATGAATATACCCGGCATGAGAGATTCCGCAGCTCACTTCCCTTCGAGAAATATCCGCCGGTTGTGCTAAGAAAAATTCAACCCGGGGATATTCCCGGATTGAAGAAAAACCTGAGTGGAGAGAAATTTACCCTGGAAGTTACTACAGATGGAGAAGGGAATATTTTAAAATTATGTCTGCTTGCAGGAGATGAAATGAAGATCCGGGAAATTATTGCAGCATTCAGATTGTGGAAATTTGTACTCCCCGGATCGACTCCTGTCCGTTTCAGGGTCATTCTGGGCCTTACCTCTGAGGGACTCCTTGAAATACTTAATAAAAAATAACCGGGGAATTCCATCGGGTTATCCGACATATGATCTGAAAGTAAAATTAAGGAGAAGAAAATGAGATCAAAAAAATTAATCATCTTATTAGTTGTATTGACAATGGTAATGTCATCAAGTGTGTTTTCAAAGAAGAAAGATCCGGTTGTCCAACTGGCTATTCTGCTCGACACAAGTGGAAGTATGAGCGGCCTTATAGAACAGGCAAAGATGCAGTTGTGGAAAATAGTTAATGAAATGGCAACTGCAAAAAGGGGAAACAGGACCCCTATGCTGGAGGTTGCTCTTTATGAATACGGGAAAAGCTCTATACCTGCCTCTGAAGGATATATCAGGATGCTGGTACCATTGACATCCGATCTTGACAGGATTTCAGAAGAATTGTTTAAATTGAGAACAAATGGCGGGAGTGAATTTTGTGGCATGGTCATTGATAAGGCTGTCAGGGAACTTACCTGGAATAAAAGTAATAAAGAATATAAAGTGATCTTTATAGCAGGAAATGAACCTTTCACTCAGGGGAGTGTTGACTACAAAAACTCCTGCAAGAGCGCTATAACAAAAGGGATCATTGTAAATACGATCTTCTGTGGCCCATTTCAAACAGGAGTAAATTCTAAATGGAAGGATGGCGCTGATATCTCAGATGGTTCGTATATGAACATTGACCAGAACAGGAAAATAGTTCATATCAGTGCCCCTCAGGATAAAGAGATAATCAGGCTGGGAAAAGCGTTGAATAAAACTTATATCTCCTACGGGAAAAAAGGGGCTGAGATGAAAAAACGTCAGGAAGCACAGGATTTGAATGCCGGCAGCCTGAGCCCGTCTGTAATGGTGCAGAGATCGGCAGTCAAGGCTTCAAAACAATACACTAATACGTCATGGGATCTTGTTGATGCTGACAAAGAAGGTAAGGTTAAAGTTGAGGAAATTGCTGAAGAGGAACTTCCGGCAGAAATGAAGAAGATGAGTGTGGATGAAAAGAAAGATTTTATTAAGATGAAAAGCAGGGAGAGATCGGAGATCCAGAAGAAGATTCAGGTCCTGAAAAAGGAGAGAGAGAAGTATGTAAAGAGTAAAAGGGTTGAAATGTCAAAAGATAAAACCCTTGATGATGCAATAATCGAAGCATTGAAAAAACAGGCTGAAAAAAAGAAATACAAATTCGACAAAAAATAGGATCTTTTTAATGAGGGGAATTGGAAACAATTCCCCTCTCAGCACAATAAATGGAGGTAAAAATGAAAAATCTGATAAAAAAAGGGATATTTCTACAAGCCCTGTTTATGTTAATTTCAGGAGCATTTATACATGGGGACGGGTTTATTGTAGTGCCAAGAGACCCGAGGCCTCTGCCACACCCCAGGCCTCATTTCAGGCCATTTCCATTGGAGGTTAAATATCACAATGTAGATGTGAAGATTGAAGATATGGTTGCAACAACAAGTATTGATCAGGCATTCTTTAACCCGACAAGATACAGGCTGGAGGGATACTACCTTTTTCCCGTCCCGGCAAAGGGAGTTATAAAAAAATTCTCAATGTTTATAAATGGGAAAGAGACAGAAGCGGAATTGCTTGATGCCGGAAAGGCAAGAAGGATTTATGAAGATATTGTCCGGAGGATGAGAGATCCGGCACTTCTGGAATATAGCGGGAGAAAGGTTTTTAAAGCCAGAATTTATCCCATTGAACCCTTCTCTGAAAAACGGGTCCGAATATCCTACACTGAAATTTTAAATAAGGATAATTCAACAACGGAATATATATATCCTCTGAATACTGAAAAATTTTCTTCAAAACCGCTGAAGAATGTGAGGATAATCACGAGGATCAGTTCATCAATGGATATTAGAAATATTTATTGTCCGACCCACAAGGTCGATATAGTCAGGAAAAGCAACAGGAGAGCAAATGTAGTTTATGAAGAAATAAATGTGAGGCCGGACACAGATTTCAAGCTCTATTTTGACTCTACTTCTGATGAAGTGGGCATTTCGTTAAGGAGTTATAAGAAGAGGGGTGAGGATGGTTACTTCCTCCTTAATATGACACCGGGATTCGGTAAAAAAACTTTTATCATACCTAAAGACGTATGTTTTGTCCTTGATATTTCAGGGAGTATGTCCGGTAAAAAACTTGAGAAAGCTAAAGGAGCAATTAAATTTTGTATCACCAACCTTAGAAGAGGAGACCGGTTTGAAGTTATCAAGTTTTCTACTGAAGCTGAAGGTCTTTTCAATGCATTAAAACCGGTAAATGGCAGTACCAGGGAAAGAGCCATAAGGTTCATCAATGATCTGAGAGCTATTGGCGGAACTAATGTTGAGGAAGCATTGGCCGGGGCGTTGAAAATGAAAAAAGACAAAAGCCGCCCCTATATAGTAGTCTTCATAACCGATGGGAAACCGACGATCGGTGAAACAGACGAGAATAAGATCATCAGAATGATAAGGGAGCAGAATGTTGATGGAACAAGGATCTTTACTTTCGGAATAGGCAGTGATCTGAATACTCATCTGCTCGATAAGATCACTTCTCTCACAAAGGCCTACAGGTCATATATCTCGGGGGAAGAGGATATTGAAGTGAAAATATCCGCATTTTTCAGAAAGATCGAGTCACCTGTATTAACAAACCTGAGTATGGACTTCGGCCCGGGAATAAGAGTAAGTAAAAAATATCCACATGATCTTCCTGATCTCTTCAGAGGTTCATCTGTTTCTATCCTCGGCAGATATACAGGTTCAGGGAATACAACAATAATCCTCAAAGGAGAGATAGCAGGCAGGACAAAAATTTTCAGGTACATGTGTGAATTCGCTTCCGATTCTGATAAAGATGATTTCATTCCACTGCTATGGGCATCCAGACGAATAGGATTCCTTCTTGACCAGATAAGGCTCAACGGGGAAGAGAAGGAGATAGTTGACGAGGTTATAGTACTTGCAAAAAAATACGGGATCATTACACCCTATACAAGTTACCTGATAGTGGAAGATGAAAAAAAGCTGGTCAGGAGAAGAGAGATAGAGAAGGTCCAGCAGGTCCTTGCTCCATCCGCAGCGGATGCAGAAGGTTTTTCCAGATACGGAGCCGAAGAGTCGGCATCGTTGAAACAAAAAACAGGAAGGCGTAGTGTAAGGGCAAGTAAAGAGGTCCAGGGCCTGAATATGGCAAATAATTATGCAGAGATCCGTCAGGGTAAAAAGAGATTGAATTTTATGTCAGGGAAAGGGGAAAAGGTTGTAATTGGTCAGCAGATGAAGAATATCCAGGGAAGAACTGTTTATTATAACGGGAATATCTGGATCGATTCCGATGTCCATCTGAAAAAGTATTCCTCGAGAAAAAAAATAAGGTTCGGAGGGGAAGAATATTTCACTCTGTTAAAAAAAGCTCCTTCTTCAGCACAATTTCTTGCATTGGGAAAAAATATTCAATTCATATTGAAAGGCACACTTTACGAAATATACGAAAATTAAAAGCTTTCATTGCATTCGGGCCGGACTATTATTGTCCGGCCTGATTATTGATTTATTTGTCATCAGGACTGTCCCATTGCCACTTTTTCAGTTTTCTTTTTAAAGTGGAAAGTCCCATGCCGACCATTTCTGCGGTTTTTGTTTTGTTATTACCTGTACTCTTTAATATTTTAAGGACATGTACTTTAACAACATCGTCAATCAGGAGGGTGGTCGGATGTCCGTTAGGTTCCGCTCCCGGTTCGGTTCCGGTTGGATATGACAAAACAGGGCCATCGAACTCTGAATATATTATACTATTCTCGAGGTGATTCCTCAGTTCTCTGATATTCCCTCTCCATTCCCTGTTTTTAAGAGCTTTAAAATCAATATCAGGAGTCAAATTGTTTCTTCCCATTCTGATTATCAGGTTTCTCCATAAGTATTCTGCTATAAGGGGGATATCTTTCTGTCTCTCTCTGAGGGGAGGGACGAAAATGTTGAAAACAGCTATCCTGAAGTACAGGTCTTCTCGAAAGTTTTTTTTAGATATTTCTTCTTTCAGATTTTTGTTTGTAGATGCTACAATCCTTACATCCACGCTTATTTCCTTTGTCCCTCCGAGTTTAATGAATGTCCCGCTCTCAAGAACTCTCAGGAGTTTTGCCTGGAATTCAACAGGCATTTCACCTATCTCATCAAGATGAAGGACTCCAAAATTTGCTATTTCGAACAATCCCTGCTTCCCTTTTATCGCGCCTGTGAATGCACCTTTCTCATATCCGAAGAACTCTGATTCAAATAATGTTTCCGGTATGGAGGCACAATTTACACTTATGAATTGTTTTCTGCTCCTGTCACTTTCAAGGTGAATATTCCTGGCGATTAATTCTTTTCCGGTCCCGGTCTCTCCCTGTATCAAAGCCGGACTGTTAGTTGATGCTGCCATTGATATCATCTTTCTTACAGTATTTATTTCGTGACTGTCTCCAATAATGATGGAAGTTGATCTCCCGTATACTTCCGCAGCTTCATCGGAATATTCAAGTTCGTACATCCGTACCGCATTCTCCACCCTTTTAAGCAATGTTACCAGCTTGAAAGGTTTTTCAAGAAAATCGAATGTCCCTTTTCGTATATTCTCTTTAATCGTATGGTCCTGTTCGTATGCGGTCATCAGGATCATCTTTGTTTTGAGGCCCTGATGAATAATATAATCGAGTATCTCAATACCTTCAGAATTTTTAAGCTTCCTGTCAATAAGTGCGATATTAATAGTGAATTTATCAAGAATCTGTATTGCATCGGTACAATTGTCAGCACTATAAACTTTGTAATTATTATCCTCAAGAAATTCTGTTATGCTGTCGGATAGGAGGCTGTCATCCTCGGCAATCAGAATCGGGACCATATTTTTCTGTTTTTCAGTCATTGGGTTTTATTTTGTTTCTTATATATATAATAAATTTTACTCCAATCCCGTTCTCAGGTGTTTCCACTTTGATCGTACCTCCCATTCTGGTCATTAGTTTAAGAGATATCGCCAATCCGAGTCCCTCTCCCTTCTCTTTTGTTGTGAAGAATGGTGAGAATATTTTATCGATGATCTTGCTGTCGATCGGATCACCATTATTTTTAAATATAAGCTTAATATAAAGTTGATCAATCTCTTCAATATAGAATGATATCTTCTGATTCTGTTTCAGAATATGGAGTGAATTGTTTAGAAGGTTGAGGATAATCTGATAGAATCCGTCCTTGTCAATATAAACATCCATATCCCTGTCGATTTTATTTTCTGTCAGGATCATTTTTTCTTTAATCAGATCTGAATTCTGCTTGTAAAGTTTTTCAACAAGATCGTGCAGGTTCAACCATTTCATTTCAAGTTCGGTCTCTCTGGAAACCTCACGGATACTTTTCAGGAAGTCTGACAGCCGGTCAATCTCCTGGATGGTCCTGGATATATAATCGATAGATTTTCCCGGGGGCCATTTGTTAATGTTGGCCAGGAGAACCTGAAGGCTCATATTTATTCCTGCAAGAGGATTTCCAATCTCATGTGCGATCTCGGCAATAAGTTCAGATAATTTGTCAAAGAAAATGTTTGCATCTTTGTTGTTTGAAAAAACTGTCCGTGAAGCAATCTCACTGAGGAGGATAAAATAATTGTCATCATCTATCGAATAAAAAGAAAATCCAAGTGAAAACCTGCGCCCTTTACTCTTTACTGAGATATCCCTGCTTACATTCGTGTATTCGATATCTTCCTGTGATCTTATGATGTATTTTGTGATTATCCGGAATATGTCTTTTTCATTTAAAGAATTTTTATGAAGAAATTTATTTGAATAAAGTACTTTGTCTGAGATCTTGTTATAAATAATAATACCGATAGGCAAATCATCGAATATTTTTACTAAAATCGGGTTGCTCTTAAAATCATCAGTGCTGAAAGGAGTTATTCCCATATCAGCTTGATTTTTCCGCTTCTTTATACGGATCATATTTATTAATTATCAGATTGGAGGAATATAATCAAATATTTCTTGCAGAAAGCGGCCCAAATCGGGCTGTCGGTCCAAAGCGGGCGGGTCAAAACGGCCCGCTAAGATGAGATTATAACAAACCTCCTCTGCCACAGGTGTTTTTTCACTTCATGTTTATTGGCATGAATAATGCAATTAGAATATCAGGAATTAAAATGATAAAGAAACTATTATTAGTTGATGATGAGAAATTTTTTCTGGAAGGGCTTAAAGATGGCCTGGATGAATTTAAGGATAAGTTTACAACCGATATTTGTTTTTCTGTTGATGAGGCAAAAAAACTACAAAAGAAAAAAAAATACGATCTTATAGTCTCGGATATCAGGATGCCGAAAAAAAGTGGATTAGATCTTTTTGTTTATTTGAAAAAAAGAAAATTCAAGGGTGGTTTTATTGCAATGACAGCATATGGAACCGAGGAATTATTGAAAAATGTTCGTGATCTTGGTGGACTTGATGTGATTCTGAAACCATTCAATTTTGACTGGTTTAAAGATAAGATCCTTGACTACTTTGCTGAAGAGGGTGTCACAGGAACTATTGAGTCCATTGATCTCACTTCCTTACTGCAAATGATAAATCTTGAAAAAAAGTCAATAACCGTAAAAATTGAACATAATGAGGAGACCGGATTTTTATATTTTGAGAAGGGTGAAATTATTCATTCGATCTACAAAGAATTTGAGGGCCTTGAAGCAGCAAAGCACATTATATCAATGAATAAGGGCAAGTTTTCATTTGTAAAAAACGGGGAGATGGTTCCCAAATCAATTGATGTTCCTTTTGTTGCGTTGATGATGGATTCGATAAGATCAAGTGATGAAGAAATTACTAGTGTAAATGATGAAATGGATGGTTCTATAGAAGAAAATAATTTAAAGGAGAAAGAAATGAATGTAGAAAAATTAAATGAGTGTATTGAGATTCCGAAAAGTCAACTCGGCGATGGCCTTCTTGCTACAGATATATTTGGTGCTGCTGACGGTCAGTCGATTGCAGGATTTAATCCTCAGCCAGCTGCTTCGGCCTTGTTCAACAAACTATCTGATTTTATGATAGAGGCATTGGATTCAGCCGGTTTCCCTCCGATGGGGCGTTATTATACTCTCAGTCTTGAAGGCAATAAGATGGTTATTGTCATATTATTCGGCGAATACAGATGGGGTATGCTTATTGACGGAGAGAAAGCACAATTGGGCCTACTTCTGAATGTTGTTATGCCTAAGATGATCAAAGCCCTTGAAGAAGCTTTAGCAGAATAGATTCTCTAATCCGGATATAACCCGGTCAATCCTTCAACTTTGAAGTGGCCGGGTTTTTTCCAAATAGTGTTGAATCAAAAGGGATACTGAGATAATATCTGTTAATGAGATACGCCTATTGTCTTTTTGATCTGGACGGTACACTTTTTGATTATGATAAGGCCGAAAGTACTGCAATCCAAAAAACATTTGAAGATCATGATGTTAAATATTCACCTTCTTATCTTCAGGAATATGGAAGGATCAACAAACAGATATGGCTTGACTATGAATCGGGACTTATCACTCAGGTTGAATTAAAAACAGAAAGGTTCCGCAGGCTTCTTGAGACTCTTGGTATAGAAGCGGATCCGGGCAGCTTCGGTATCGCTTATCTGAAAAATCTGTCACAGGGGAGGTATCTTCTTCCCGGAGTAATTCATGTCCTTGAATTGTTATCGAAAAATAATATTAAAATGTATCTGATCACAAACGGCCTTAAGGATGTCCAGAGGGAGAGGCTTTCCGGATCAGAGATCACAAAGTACTTCATTGATGTGTTTATTTCTGAAGAAATAGGAGCGGCAAAACCTGATAATGCTATCTTTGATGAATCATTCAGAAGGATGGGATTTCCGGAGAAAGAGGATGTTTTGTTAATAGGTGATTCACTCTCTTCAGATATTGCCGGAGGTTGTTCATATAAGATCGATACTTGTTGGTATAATCCAAAACACCTGGATAACAATTCCGGTTGTACTCCGATTTATACCATCCAGGATATTACTGAACTGGAGAAAATACTATCTCTGTAAGCCTCATTAACAGCTGGTTTTTCCCGGATTTTTTTCAATGACGTTACAGCATAAAAAATAATTTATTTTTTAACTTAAATCCGTTGATTCCACCCTCTTATTGTGATAAATATACGTTTTCATTCCGGAGGAATAATGGATATCGATAAAAAACTGCTTAACCTTGCAACAAGAAAAGATGAAGCGAGATCGGGTGGTGGTGATGATAAAATAAAAAAGCAGCATGATAAAGGAAAATATACTGCAAGGGAGAGGGTTGGGATGCTCCTCGATGAGGGTAGTTTTGAAGAGTTCGATATCTTTAAAACTCACAGGTGTACAGATTTTGGAATGGAGAGTTCGAAACCTTATACCGATGGTGTGATCACAGGATATGGCACTGTGAACGGGCGTCTTGTATTTATTTTTTCGCAGGACTTCACAATATTCGGAGGATCTTTATCTAAAGCTTACTCGGAAAAGATATGCAAAATAATGGATATGGCTGCGAATACGGGGGCACCGGTGATCGGCTTGAATGATTCAGGCGGAGCAAGGATCCAGGAAGGAGTCGATGCACTTGCTGGTTATACAGATATTTTTCTGAAAAATGTCATGTATTCGGGTGTAGTTCCTCAGATATCTCTGATACTCGGTCCATGTGCAGGGGGTGCGGTTTATTCCCCGGCGATTACAGATTTTGTTATGATGACAAATGAAAAGTCCTACATGTTCCTCACAGGGCCGAAAGTAGTAAAAAAAGTCACAGCTGAAGATGTTACCACTGAACAATTGGGCGGAGCTTCAGTACACTCCTCCATAAGCGGAGTTGCACATCTGGTTTATGATGATGAACCTGCCCTGATGGAAGGAGTAAAAGACCTGTTATCATATCTGCCTCAAAGTTTCAGGGAGGATCCGCCTTTTTTAGAAACCGATGATCCCGTTGACCGGGCAGATGATGAACTTAATTATATAATCCCTGACAACCCCAATAAAGCATATGACGTCAGAGAGGTGATACGGAGGGTAATAGACAATAGTAGATTCTTTGAAATACAGGGAAATTTTGCAAAAAATATTGTGACAGGATTTGCAAGATTGAATGGAAGTTCTGTCGGAGTTGTAGCAAATCAACCTGAACATTTATCAGGAGTTTTAGACAATAATGCATCTGTGAAAGCAGCCAGATTTGTAAGATTCTGTGATTCTTTCAATATTCCCCTCATTATATTTGAAGATGTACCTGGTTTTATGCCGGGGACAAAACAGGAGTATGGAGGAATAATAAGGAATGGAGCGAAATTATTATATGCTTTCGCTGAAGCTACAATTCCGAAGATCACCATAATTCTGAGAAAAGCATATGGCGGAGCCTATTGTGTTATGAGTTCGAAACATCTTCGTGGTGATATTGTTCTTGCCTGGCCAACTGCTGAAATTGCTGTAATGGGGCCTGACGGAGCCGCTGAAATAGTATATAAAAAAGAACTCGAAGAAGAAGATGGGATCGACCCCGGGGAAAAACTCGACATGTTAAAAGATAAATACAGAGAGATGTTTGCAAATCCTTATAAGGCAGCGGAAAAAGGATATATTGATGATATTATTGTACCTGCGAATACAAGGATTAAATTGATAAAGTCCTTAAGGATGCTTTCAAAAAAAGTTGATAGTAATCCTGAAAAAAAACATGGGAATATACCCTTATAGGAAATGGATAAATTTAATTTTGCTCAGGGAATAGAGGTGACAATAATAGGTGTGAGTGTTGTATTTGCCGGGCTGATCCTTACATTTCTCATGATCAATCTTTTTTCCATCTTTCCAAGAATATTCGCATTCTTTAAGAAAAAAGAGGAAGACCGGAATAGAGTTCGCAAGATCTCATCACCTGTTGAGATAAGTAAAGAACATCTTGCGGTTATTGTGACTGTCCTGGATATTGAACTTAAGATGAGGTCACTTTTTGATAAAGGGAGATTTACTTTTAAATAAAAGGCGAATAAAAATGAAAAAATATGTTCTGAATATCGGTGAGACCGATTATAGCGCCAGTGTTTTAGAGATCAATGATGATTCAGCAAAGATCTCAGTTGACGGAAATATCTATGAAGTAAATATTAAGGAATTCGGGATGAACGGAAAAATGCCTGCGGATGAAAAAAGTTCACCTGTTATGAGGCCTGAAGGAAGTGCTGCAGGAGGGCTGGCCACTCCGGAGAAGAAAGAATCGATCTCAGGTGATGGAATAATTGCACCTATGCCTGGAGTTATAATCAGCATTAAAATAAAAGAGGGTGAGAGGATAAAAGCAGGAGAGCATGTCCTTACTATTGAGGCAATGAAGATGGAAAATGAGATAAAAGCCCCATATGACGGAATAGTGGGCAAGGTCCATATTAGTGAGAATGATAATGTTTCGGAGGAGGAACTTCTTGTCGAACTGAAGCGTCCTGCAATGACCACACTTTAAAATGAAAAGAAAAAAAATAATCCTGTTGTTGACTATTATAATCATTTTGTCCGGGACTCCACTTTTTTCCTCTGTAGAGGTGAAAGCGGAACTTATGGAGGACGGCAGTACTATTCTCCTTACTCTTGAGTCCGGGTCTTTTGTTACGGGGAAAACGAAAGGGGAATTGCTGGATAGCAAAGGTGATCTCTTAGGGCTCATCAGGGTAAAACAAATTTCTGAAAAGTATATTGTTGCAGAATTGACTCACAGGTCCCCCGGTTCTGACCCTTTGAAAACCGCTTATGTTAATTTCCCCGGAACTTTAACAGAGATCCTCTCAGGTACAGGTTTTGCTAATTTGTCCTACAAAAATATAATTATGATCCTGGTTGGAATTTTTTTCATTTATATCTCTATTAAAAAGGAATATGAACCTTTGCTGCTTGTCCCTATCGGGTTCGGAATTATCCTCGGGAATATACCGCTCCCTCTTCAGCTTTTTGATAACATTTCAGTATATATGATCGATCCTGTCACAACGGAGTACACATTCAATACTTCAGGCGGAAGTGTTATGGGGCTTCTCTATTATGGTGTAAGATACGGGCTCCTTCCACCTCTCATATTTCTCGGAATAGGTGCTATGACCGATTTTTCTGCATTATTATCAAATCCGAAAAGTATTCTTCTGGGGGCTGCTGCACAGACAGGAATATTTCTTACTTTTCTTGGTGCACTTATGCTTGGATTTTCTCCGGCTAAAGCTGCCTCAATTGGAATAATCGGTGGAGCTGACGGTCCGACTGCGATCTTTCTCTCTTCGAAACTTGCACCGGAGCTTATTGGACCGATTGCTATTGCAGCCTATTCTTACATGGCGATGGTACCATTAATACAGCCTCCGATCATGAAGCTGCTTACTTCCAGAAAAGAGAGATTGATAAGGATGAAGCCTTCCAGAAAAGTTAAAAGGATAGAAAAGATAATTTTTCCAATAGCAGGTTTTGTCCTGACAACCCTTGTCGCCCCCGGTGCTATTCCGCTTCTTGGAATGTTGTTCTTCGGGAATCTTTTAAAAGAATCAGGGGTTACCGGGAGGCTTGCTAAAACCGCTTCAAGTTCTCTGATAGATATTGCCACTATAATTCTTGGCCTTGCTGTAGGTGCTTCAACTACTGCACAGGTTTTTCTTAATAAAACTTCGATAACGATATTTGTGCTGGGAGTTATATCGTTTGCAATTGCAACAACTTGCGGGCTTCTATTTGCAAAATTAATGAACCTGTTCCTGAAGAATAAGATCAATCCTCTTATCGGGGCGGCAGGTGTCTCTGCTGTTCCGGATTCGGCGAGGGTAGTCCATAATGTAGGCAGGGAATATGATGAGAATAATTATCTTCTCCAGCATGCCATGGGACCGAATGTCGCGGGAGTTATCGGTTCTGCAATTGCAGCAGGGGTATTTCTCGGGATCTTTTAAATGAAAGAATTATTAACAGGAGTGTAAAATGGAAAAGATCATATCTGTTATTCCGAACTTATGTGAGGGAAAGAATAAAGAACTGATAGATGATATAGCTGAAGGACTCAGGTCGATCAAAGGCCTTGTATTACTCGATATATCAATGGACAGCACGAGAAACCGGACAGTATTTGCATTCACAGGGAAAGTAGAGGCTATTTTCAATGGTGGTTTTCTATTATATGAGAGGGCTTTAAAAGATATTGATATGAGGACACATAAGGGCGAGTACCCGAGGATAGGCGCTCTCGACGTTTTCCCATTTGTCCCTATTAAGGATGCCACAATTGAAGAAAGTGTGGATCTCTCTGTGAAATTCGCTGAAGAGGTGGCGGAGAGATTCAATATCCCTATCTATCTCTTCGCAGAATCATCAAGATTCCCGATCAGGAAAGATATCGATCATATTAGAGAGTGTGAATATGAAGGGTTGGAATCAAGACTAAAAGATTCCCGATGGAGGCCGGACCTGGGGCCGGATAAATTTAATTCCGATTTCGGTGCTACGATTATCGGTGCGAGACATCCTCTCGTAAGTTTCAAGGTTCACTTTGATACAATTAAGATAGATCTGGTGAAAAAAGTGTGCAGAGAGATACAATACAGCTCAGGCGGATTGAGCCATGTGAAATCGCACGCAGGGAAAGCTCCTGAGTCCGGACTTGGGGAGATGACCGTTTCAATTTCAAATCACAGTGTAACATCTCCTTTCAAGGTAATAGAACTTATAAAAGTAATGGCGGGGAGATATTCATTGAAAATTACCGATGTCGAAATGATAGGGATGATTCCGGAGCAGGTATTTATTGATGCAGCTCTCCATTATATGCAGATATCTGAGTTTAAATCATCAAGAATTCTTGAGAAAAGTATTAAAGAGCATTTCTAAAAACAGATAAATTTCTACACTGAATTGTACATCATTTTCTTATGTTGACATGTAATAATTGTTTCCCTAAAATATAATTGCATTCGGTGCGGTCTTTCCCGT
>JAGLQR010000001.1 GCA_023136725.1 Candidatus Aminicenantota bacterium | reverse complement strand
AACGGCGTTTTTTACTTATAAATTCAATACGTATTACTATACTTTTTGTTTTCCTGATTATTGCAGTTCTATCCCTCCTGTTTCAGATATCTTTTCCTATAATTCCTATTCTTGTTTTTATTATTATCTCAATAATAGTCAGTTTATTACTTTTTTCAATCTCAAACAGGAAAAGCACAAGATTTTCGATATACTTACAGATATTTACCGATATAATTATAATAACCGGTTTGGTTTATTTTTCGGGAGGTGTATCAAGTCCATTTTATTTTTTGTATTTTCTCCCAATATTAATATCAGCAATATTTCTATCCAGACGTGATACTGTTTATACTGCTGCCCTTTCATATATTATATTCGGTTTGATCTCGGATCTGATGTACATGAGGGTTATAAACTCTTTCCCGGGGCCATTCGATTTTGAAATTACAAATGAAGATTTTGTATATAACCTTATTGTAAGTTTTATTGCTTTTGCATTTTTTGCATTTATTTCTTCCTACTATTTTGAAAGTTTAAAAAGAAAGGGGAATGAGTTAAGGAGTGTCAGGGAAAACTTGAAAGATCTGATACTTGTAAACAATATGGTTCTTGAAAGAATGGTGGATGGACTTATAGTTAGTAATTCTGAAGGGAAAATAATATCATATAACGAGAAAGCTAAAGTTATTTTCAATCTAAGAGATAATTCTAATATATTAAAGATCATAAGGACAAAATCAATATCAGAATTACGGGAGAATATTATAAAATCCCACAACAGGCATATTATTGAATTAAAGAGAAAAGATAGTATCCTTGAGATCACTATCTCAATAATAAAGGATATATATGCATTCAGGGAAGTTTTTGTGCTCCTTGTGTCAGATCTGACAACAAAGAGACAGATCGAGGAAGTGTTAAAGCAGAAGGAACATTTTGCCCTGATAGGAGAAATGTCAGCTGGCCTTGCCCATGAGATAAGGAACCCGCTAGCGTCAATATCAGGATCTATTCAATATCTTCAGAAAGATCTCTCTCTTAAAGAAGAATCCAGAAATCTTATGGGTATCGTAGTAAAAGAATCAGCTAGACTTTCTGATTCAATTGAAGAGTTTCTGCAATTCAGCAAAACCTCTCCTTTAAATAAAGAGAATTTTGATCTGGCATTAGTTATCGATGAAATTATTGAGATTGCATTATTAAATAGCAGAGATATCCATTTCAGGAAGAGGTATGGCAAAGGCAATAAAATTATTGCTGATAAAAAGAAAATTAATCAGGTTATATGGAATATTGTGAACAATAGTATAAAATCCTTCAATGGTAATGGCATCATTGAGATTAATATTTTTAAAGAAAATGGTGTTATAGTTATGTCTGTTGCAGATAATGGAGCTGGGATGAAGAGTGAGGAGTTATCGAAAGTATTTATCCCTTTCTTCTCTAAATTTACTTCAGGAATCGGACTGGGAATGGCCATCGTAAAGAGGGTATTGGATGAACATGGGTTTAAAATAAGGATCAATAGTGAGCAAAAAAAAGGAACTGAGGTGATGATATGGTTCAAAACGGGCTGAATGTACTGATAGTTGATGATGATGAAAGCATTAGAGATATGCTTTCAATTGTTCTTAAAGATGAAAATTACAATGTCCTGACTGCTGAAGATGGTAAAAAAGCTCTCATACATTTAAAAAAGAATAAAATTAATCTTGTTATTTCTGATATAAAGATGCCTGATATGGATGGGATAGAATTACTCAATATAATAAAAAAGAAAGATGAAAAGATACCTGTAATTATGATAACAGGTCATGCTTCTACAAATGACGCAATAGAAGCAATGAAGATCGGAGCGGAACAATATATTACAAAACCATTCAATATCGATGAATTGAAGGTGGTTATCGAAAAGGCAATATACAGGAAAAAAATTGAAGAGGAAAATATTGAACTAAAATCCAAAATAGGTTCCTGGACGGAGTATGAAAAGATAATAGGCAAAAGTAAGCATATGCTGGAAATTTTCGTACTGATCGAAAGTATGTCAGAGAATGATTCTACCGTCTTGATCAGCGGGGAGAGTGGCACCGGGAAGGAACTTATTGCAAAGGCAATTCATAATAAAAGCTGTAGAGCAAAGGAGAAGTTTATTTCAATAAATTGCAGTGCACTTCCTGAGACTCTTCTTGAGAGTGAACTTTTCGGACATAAGAAAGGGTCTTTTACAGATGCTTATGCCGATAAAAAAGGATTATTTGAGGAAGCAGATAACGGGACACTTTTTCTTGATGAAATAGGGGACATGTCACTTCAGATGCAGGTTAAGCTCTTGAGGGCAATCCAGGAAAAAAAGATAAAACCTATAGGTAGTAATGAGGAGATAAGTATAAACAGCCGGATAATTTCTGCAACAAATAAAAATTTAAAGGATAGTATTGAAGATGGTACTTTCAGGTCTGATCTGTATTATCGCTTAAATGTTATTCCTATTATTCTGCCTCCGTTAAGAGAAAGGAGAGAAGATATTCTACTTCTTTTAAATCATTTTATTGAAATGTACAATAAAAAATTCTCTAAGGAAATAAAAGGAGTAGAGAAATCCGCACTTCTTTTTTTTGAGAATTATTCATGGCCCGGGAATATAAGAGAACTCAGTAATTTTATTGAAAGAGCAATGACTCTTGAAAAGAGCAATTATATTACCATCAGCTCAGTTCCGGTGGATGACACTTTCAGCGAAATAACCGAGACTAATACCGGGCTTGCATTTGATAAACTATTGGTAAATGAAAAATTTGATTTTAATGAATATATTGATAGCGTTAGCAAAGAGATACTTCTTAAAGCTTTGTCATTAAAAGAATTTAACCTTAAAAAAACAGCGGATATGCTTATGCTGAGTTACAGATCATTAAGATATCTGATCGATAAGTATAGCCTCAAGATCAGGTAGTGTTATAATACTAACCTAATGAAAGTGAAAATAAATACAATTCTTGCATCCTCGTCTCCGAGAAGACTTGAACTTCTGAATTTAATAAATATTAAGCCTGAAGTACATAACCCACAAGTCAAAGAAGAGATCTTATCCGGTGAAGATCCTGAGAGTTTTGTGTCACGAATAGCTGTCGAAAAGGGGAAATATATCAGGAAGAATAATTATTCTGATAATCTTATAATCAGTGCGGATACTATTGTCCTTATTGAAAACAGGATGATCGGAAAACCTTCAGGAAGAGAAGATGCGTTCAGAATGTTGGAATTTCTCTCAGGGAAAATTCACAAGGTAATTACCGGAGTATCCCTTTTATATAAAGATAAAGAAATTATTAAGAACTCTGTAACAGAAGTGAAATTTTCAAATATCACCGGCATTGAGATAAATAAATACCTTGACAATGAGTCCTATATGGATAAAGCAGGTGCCTATGCAATTCAGGGGAAAGCTTCTATATTTGTTGAGAAAATTAGTGGTTGCTATTTCAATGTGATGGGATTTCCTCTGAATCTTTTTTATTCAATGATAAAAATTCTGGATATTTCCTTAGAGGATCTATAAAGAAAAATATCAATGGAAGAAGTGACGAACTCCTGTAAAAAGAAGTGAAATTCCAAATGTGTCAGCTGCTTTGATTACCTCATCATCTCTGACAGATCCTCCCGGTTCAACAACTACACTAATTCCTGCATCAGAGGCAGTTTCAATCGAATCACTAAACGGGAAAAATGCATCGGATAAAAGTATAGACCCTTTTACAGAGCTTCCTGATTTATTAATGGCAATATTAACTGAATCTATTCTGCTCATTTGTCCCGCACCGACTCCAAGTATTTTCTGATCCTTTACAATCAGGATAGCATTGGATTTTATATATTTGATTATCTTCCAACCGAACGAAACATCCTGTTTCTCATTCTCAGTTAATTCATGTGTGGTTTTCAGATCGAAATCTGATTGGCTTTTATTTAAATTATCTTTTTCCTGAATAATGAATCCTCCCTGTATCGATTTAATATGATTCTTTTCCAAATAACCTGGTTTCAGTTCAATTAGCCGGAGATTCTTTTTCTTTTTTAGAATATCGATCGATTCTAATGAAAATTCGGGAGCAATTATTACTTCCAGAAATATTTTTGACATTTTTTCAGCACTTGACTTATCAACTTTGTGATTAAATCCGATAATTCCTCCGAATGCAGATACAGGATCCCCGGAAAGAGCATTTTCAAATGCTTTGCTTTGACTGGAATGAAGTGCAGCACCACAGGGATTTTGATGTTTAACTACCACACAGAAATGATCTTTCTCTTCCTGGAATTGATTTATCATGTCATAAACAACAGATAGATCCAGAACATTGTTATATGACAGCTGTTTCCCCTGAAGTTGATGAAGGTTCTTTATGGGAGAATCACTGTCTGTGATAAAGATGGCACCTCTCTGGTGAGGGTTCTCACCATATCTTAGAGAGAAGAATTTTTTTCCTGCTATATTGAGAAAATCATTTTCAAAACCGGCTCCATCATTTAGATAGTTTGCTACAAGTGAATCATAATATGAAGTATATGAAAAAGCTTTTGATGAAAGTTCTTTTCTGACTGAAGAAGAAATAGTACCCGGAATCACTTTTTCTTCAACGAGGTTATAATCACTCTCTTTTACAATAACTATCGTATCCATATAGTTTTTTGCAGCTGCTCTAACCATAGTTGGCCCGCCTATATCAATTTTTTCTATCATAGTTTCAAGATTTGAATCTTTTTTAAGGAATTCTTCAAAAGGGTAGAAGTTTACAATGACCAGATCGATCTTTGAAAGAGAAAATTGTTCCAGTTCTTTGAGATGTTCTTCACTTTTCCGAGCCAGGATCGGGCCGAAAATCTTAGGGTGCAATGTTTTCACTCTTCCTCCGAGGATCTCGGGAAAACCGGTGATATCAGAAACTCTGGTGACAGGGATCGAGTTCTCCTCAAGAAACAATGCAGTTCCTCCGGTTGATATTATTTCCCAGCCGTTTTCATGAAGAGCTTTTCCGATATTTTCTATTCCGTCTTTATAATACACACTTATTAATGCTCGTTTTTCTGAGTTTCCCATATTTCTCCTTCGAGGTGAATTTTTATTTTATAGTCAATCGTATGTAAAATCAATCCTGTATTTATTTAATTTAAACAGAAATTAAATTTATTATAAAAAAGGAAAAAAATGTTGACAACCTAGTGTCTTTATGCTATCATGACACTATCCATAGGGGTGGAGAAATGTTTAGAAAAAAAGTCTATTTGACAAATATATTCTGGATTTTTTATGTAATGGTTTTATTTCTTACTGTTGTATTTCTTTCAAAACAGAATAATGAGAAGAAATCTGAGATCATTGTTTTAAACCAGAAAATCAACAAGATGGAACTGGAATTGAAGAATGCAAAGAATGATTTGGTTTTAATTCCTCAATTAAAGTATAAAGCTGAAGTTTTGAAAAAGAAATATCCTTCATTTGCAAAGATTACCGAAGTTGTGTTCCGGAAGAGCCTGGAATATGATGTAGATCCTAATCTGATAATGGGACTGATCGAAATTGAAAGTAACTTCAAAAGGTTTGCCGTTTCATCAGCCGGTGCTTACGGACTCATGCAGATAAATTATAAAGTATGGAAAAATGAGTTTGAGATCGATTCTGAAAAAATATTTGAAATTGATTACAACATTGACATCGGAATTCAAATTTTAAAGAGATATCTCAAGGTTGCTAAAGGCGATTTAATGAGAGCACTTCACCTTTATAACAACGGGTATCTTTACAATAACGAAGCCTATAAATACAAGGTTATTTCAACAGTATTTTCAAAGATCTGAAGTTCTGATCTATTTTTCTGTTGAACTCTTTATTACGATCGAAAGACCGATCAGAATAAGAATTGAGGGCAGAAGGATATCCCAGAAATGACTTTTTATCCAATAGTAATAAATATTAAAGAACGGAATATTCCCCATAAGGAAAAAAACTCCGATAACAATAAATATAAATCCTATTAATAATGTGTTCTTGTTTGATGGTGCAGATGCAGTGTCATTTTTCTTGGATTCAAGCCCCACTTTACTAACTGAAGGTTTTGCCGGCATGATAACGATCCCGATAATGTAGGCAAGAATTGCTGATCCGCCAAAGAAGAAAAAAAGAACAAAGATTATTCTTATTAAAACCGGATCTACATCAAAATATTCTGCTATACCGCCGCAAACTCCGTCAATAACCTTATTTTCCCTGCTTTTATATAATTTTTTCATTTTTCCCTCTAATAGTTCTACGTCTGAAAATAAAAAATGTTCCTGATAATAATATTGCTCTTAGAACAAAGTGTTGATAAAATAACAAACTATAAATGAAAAGGATAATTCGTATAACTATTTATTTGTTCTTCAGCTTATTTTCACTGGTATTATTCCCGGAAGTCGTGGAAGAGCTTACAATCGAGGGATCGATCCGTACTGAGGACATGTTATCAAAAAAAATGATCATAATAGACTCGGAAGAAATAAAAAATCTGGGTATTATTGAAATTTCTGATTTATTTAAAATTATTTCCAGTGTTGACGTGAACAGACGTGGTCCGGGAATGACATCGTTTGATCTTACAATGAGAGGTAGTAATTTCGAGCAGATTCTTTTAATGGTTAATGGTATTCCTGTAAACAATGGACAAACCGGTCACTTTAATACTGATCTTACTTTTGCAGTAGGCGATATTGAGAGAATTGAAGTTTCACAGGGAGCAAATTCAGTATTTCACGGATCAAATGGATTTGCCGGAATCATTAACATTGTGCTTAAAGAGAGGTCCGGTTACCAAATGGGAATTACAGGTGGCGAAAATTCTCTATCACATTTTTCATTAGGTGCAGGCAGTAAATATAAAAAACTGAGTTTTGGTTTTTCTGCTGAAGATAGTTCATCAACGGGTTACTATGAAGGACAGGAATTTGATAATCTTAATTTAAGAACATATATTTCCTTTAGTAATAGTAAAATCGGCGGGAAATTAAATTTTGGATATTTGAAGAAAGCATTTGGTGCAAAGGATTTTTATGCACCATATCCTTCATTTGAAAACATTGAATCGGGCAATTTTCATTTCAATTTACATACAAAAGGGAAAATACTTCATCGTATCTCTTTTTCTCACACAATTCATAAAGACATCTTTGTTCTTGACAGATATAACCATGATTTTTTCAGTTCAGAATCAACTACAAATCATACTTATTTGAAAGTTCATAATACTATAAGATCAGGGATTCTATTATTTTCAGGTGGTGCGGATCTTGAAGTGATGAATATGGACAGCTCAACAATGGGATATCAGAATCAGAGTAGAAGCGGAATATATTTTGCAGGAGGATTGAAAAAACCCGTTTGGGGATTGGATCTGGGTGCAAGGATTAATTATAGTACCGAACATAAGAGCTATTTCACATATTATGCAGGAGTTTACCGGATATTCAACAACCGGGATACACTCCGTTTTAATATAGGTAAAGCTGTAAGATATCCTTCTTTTACAGAGATGTTTTATAATTCACCTGCAAATAAAGGCGATCCGGATCTTCAGCCGGAGAATAGCAGTAATTTCGAGATCTCATTCCTACGGCATTTCAAAAATTTCAATATATCAATTTCAGGTTTCTACAGAAAACAGGATCATATGATCGATTGGATAAGAGCTTTTGATGAATCCACATGGAGGGCTGCTAATGTGGAAAAAAATGATGTCTCAGGTTATGAATTAATGTCAGAGTTTATTTTAGATAGTGCTAAGTTCAAAGCAATTCTCGAGAAGATATTTGTTACAGGGAACAATCAAAATTTCATATCCAAATACGGATTCCGTTTCCCTGAATTCAAACTGAATTTTATTTATATGCAAAGGCTTACTGAAAATCTGAACTTTTCAGCAAAGTATATTTATAAGCAGATATATGAAACCGGGGAAAAAGCCTCTCTTCTCGATATAAATTTAAACATGCAATTAAAGGGACTCAGTTTTTCTATTCATGCTGATAATTTATTTAACTCTGTAATTGAAGAGATACCTGGAGTCAGGATTCCCGGGCGGTGGCTGTGGTTATCGTTAAAATATCAGAAATAATTTCAATTCCGTCTTTACCTTTTCAGAAATTGTGATAAAATCATAAATTCGGGGTGTAGCGCAGGCTGGTAGCGCGCACGGTTCGGGATCGTGAGGTCGGAGGTTCGAATCCTCTCACCCCGATATCTTATTTCCTGTCAATATTTTCTTCAATTGGATAAGATTCTTTACAGCTGCACCTTTATAATGATTATTTCCGGAAATAACAATTTTTTTTGCATTTCCAGCTGCTGTTTTGATATGTTCAGATATTTCAATAAGTTCATTTTGGGAATATAAATAATTATAACGTTCATCTCTCCCTTCATTGCTGAACCATGACTTGTAATTTCTTCCATGAAGCCTGAAATATGAAATCTCTCTGTTTGTAACAATGGATGTGGTAGGAATAGACTGTGAAATTACCGGTTGATCAATATTTACCCAGACAAGCCCTTTCTGTTCGAAAAGATCAAACAGTTCACTATTCATCCAGCTGTTATGCCTGAATTCAACAGCTTTGATAAAATTGGTGAATTTGTCAGATAATCGAAGCAAATATTCAAGGTTTTGATCTGTTAATTTAAAGGAGTATGGGAATTGGATAAGAAGTCCGCCCATTTTCCCTGCATCTTCCAGGGGAGATATGGAATATTCGAAATCTTGAACATCAGATTCAGAATACTTTCTGTTATGAGTGAAAATCTGGTTTAATTTGATCCAGAATTTAAAATTATCCAAACCGGAAGTTTTGTATATCCAGCCCTTAACCAGTTTTTGGTCCGGGATCCTGTAAAAAGTAGTATTTACTTCTACAAAGTCGAATTGACTGGCGATAAAATTCAAATGATTAAAACCCGAAGGTATCTTTTCAGGATATACTGTACCCGTCCAGTCCTTATAACTCCATCCAGCTGTCCCGAATTCCAGTATCATTCGTGATAATATCTATTAATGATTTGATCCTGAAGATTAAGCATATCACCAGAGTCAGTTTCATGATCGTATCCTGCAAGGTGGAGGAGGCCGTGGCAGATAAGTGTGAATAGCTCTTTTTTTACCGAAATATTATTTTCTTCAGCCTGTTCTTCTGCTAAAGGGTAACAGACAAGGATATCTCCGATGTAGTATGAATCGGGGAATTGCTCATTGATAGGGAAACTGAGAACATCGGTAGGGTAGTCTTTTTTTCTATATTTCAGATTTAATTTCCTGGATTCATCTCTGTCACTTAATTTTATTGTAATATCTCCATCCATTTCAAGATCATCTGCAATCTTTTCAAATTTTTCAATAAAGAATTCAGTTTCAATTATGTCGCTATCAT
Source organism: Candidatus Aminicenantota bacterium (assembly GCA_023136725.1). Taxonomy (GTDB): domain Bacteria; phylum Acidobacteriota; class Aminicenantia; order UBA2199; family UBA2199; genus UBA647. The sequence continues at coordinate 22,011 of JAGLQR010000001.1, read as the reverse complement.
TTACTATTCTGATCATTTTCAGCATCCTCTTTAAATTCAAAACCCGGATATGAGATCCTCATATGGTAAATAGATGAGAGCTTTTTCAGAAAAGCATTTCCGATAGTATTCAGAGCCTTAAAGGTCAGTCCTTCGCAATTATCAAATTGTTTCTCTTCTATATTTGAATCAATAATTTTTTGCACAACATTTCTTATCTCTTCCTCATTTGGAGAAGAGAGACTTTTAGAAGCAGCCTCTACCTGATCAGCAAGCATAACAATAGCATTTTCTATGTTGATCGGTTTTTCTCCGGGGTATCTGAAAAGGTTGCTGTCTACCTCATCCTGATTTCCTGAAGAATTGGAAACTGCTTTATCATAAAAAAATCTTACGAGTTTTGTGCCATGATGTTGAGTTATAGCTGAGGAAATACTTTCAGATAATTTAAGTTCCTTTGCTCTTGCAAGTCCATTCTGGATATGAGAAATAATAATTTTTGCACTATCTTTGGGAGTTAGATTGTTGTGTGGATTCTTATAAATAGCATGATTTTCTGTAAAAATCTGAGGATTATCAATTTTGCCGATATCGTGATAAAGTGCCATTGCATTCAGAAGTAGCGGAGAAAGCTTCAAATCAAGCGCAGCGGCCTCAGACAGGGAAGAAACCATCTGAGAGTGGTGGTAAGTGCCCGGAGCTTTCTCGAGCATTTCTCTGAAGATTGGAAGATTCAAATTGGTTAATTCGACAAGTTTAAGCTCTGTAAGCAGATTAAAAAGCATTTCCCATAAAGGTATTATAAAACCGGCAAGTATTGGCGCCATAATTGCAGAAAAAGAAGCAATCCCTGCAAAAACAAGTAATTGCATCGGATCAGATATACTTGCTGTGAAATTGAATAAAATAAGGAAAAGAAGATTGACAGGAAATAGCCAGAGGATGCAGACTTTCAGAATCGGAGATCTTTTAAGCCTCTGATAATACTCAATTCCGAAACTCACAGTTAAACTGCCGATCAGAATGTAAAGAAAAAGTGTAAGATCCCATTCACCAAGAATTGCTCCGGAAATAGAGTTAATGAAAGAAAAAATGACTGCACTCTGAATATTAAAAATGAAAGCAATAATAAGAGGTCCAAAGGTAAACGGGATTGAATAATAGATAATGTTGCTTTCAATACTGAAAGTATTCGGGATCTCTTTAAGAATAACAGGAATTATAAATAGAAGTACTCTGTATACAAGCGCACTAAGCAATAAAGTTATAAGTGATATTGAAATAAGTTTCTGGCCATTTATTCCTTTGGATTCCCAGGAAATAAATAGTTTGGTTACAAAAATCAGTACAGGCCCTAATGTGAAAAATATCAGAAAAAATAGAGGTATTTTTCTTCCTCTCTCTTTCTCTTCTTCATAGATAAGATTTATTATTTTAAGGTCATCATTTTTTAATTCATCACCTTTCCGGAGAATTACCCTCCCTTTCTTTAATTTGATGACAACGGGATTGATCTTTGAGAGGGTCAGGTTTTCTTCTTTGCTGGTAAGAATTGAAGAAAAAGTGAGATTTGCATTTATGAACTCAATAAGAATTGAAGAGAGTAAGGTTGATTCTTTTGAATTGAAGCTCTGCTCATATTGAAAATAGTTCTTCACTCTTCCTTTGAGCTCATTAAGATCTAAAAGTTCGGAAACTCTCTGAATGCGTGAAACGCCGGACTGTAAAATCATCTTAATTGTGCCATCTTTGCTTTTCCGTGTACCGGCTTTTGACGAGACAACGCCCAATCTGTCTGTTGTGTCAAGAAAACCAAGAAATTTTTCCATGTCAATCCTGGAATGGATATTTGATCTTAGGATTTGAGCAATGTTTGATTCAGTCAAAGTTATTCCGAACTTTTCCTCAATGGAATTTTTAATACTCTTTAAGACATTCTTGTTTTTCAGGAATTGTTTTCTGGCAGATCTGAGATAATCAATCCAGTTATTGATAAGCTCAGTACGATTCTCTTTATGATCAGGAAGAAATTGATAGACAGGCATAATTTCTTCGATAGCAGATTCCCTGTTAAATTTTGTCTGCTCTTCGTCAACGATGGTAAGGTCTTCTCTGATTACAATATCATTTTGAATAATATCGCCTTCCGATAATCTCGGGTTCTCTATAGATTTTTGAGTAGGGATATATAAAATGTATGAGAGAAGAACAAGAAGGAAGAACCCTGAGAGTAACTGGAAAACAGAACCTTTTTTCAGATGATCTCCCGTTGATGTAAGTTGGTTTTTTATGATACTTAATTCAAATTTCATTCTTTTTCTCTTTCATATGCTTTGATGATCTTTCTGACCAGATCGTGACGAACTACATCCTTTTCTTTCAAGTTGATCATTTTAATACCATCAATATTTTCAAGGATCCTTTTTGCCCTGAAAATACCGGAATTTTTTCTATCCTGCAGATCAATTTGTGTAATATCTGCTGTAACAATTACTCTGGAATTGGATCCGAATCTTGTTAAAAACATTTGCATTTGAGAATTTGTTGTATTCTGGCCCTCATCAAGGATGATGAATGCATCATTTATTGTTCTCCCCCTCATATATGCAAGAGGTGCAACTTCGATTATCTCTTTTTCGATCAGTTCTGAGGTTTTTTCAAACCCGATAAGGTAGTATAGTGAATCATACAATGGCCTGAAATATGGATTTACTTTCTGCTGTATATCTCCGGGAAGAAACCCTAGATTTTCACCAGCCTCAACTACAGGCCTGGTAAGAACTATCCGTTCAAGTTTTCTACTTAAGAGGTGGTGAAGTGCAATGGCAACTGCTAAGAAGGTTTTTCCGGTTCCGGCAGGACCGATTGCAAAAGTAAGGTCATGCTCAAAAGCTGCTTTGATATATGTTTTCTGGTTAAAAGTTTTCGGGAATACGCTTTTGCCGTTTAAAACTATTTTTTGAGATTGGAGGAGTTCTGTTTCAATGAGTTTAATGTTTCCATCCTTGACCATATTAAGGCTTATCTTAAAATCATTACCGTTGAAAGAGGGTGAAACGTCTGCAACCTTAAGTAATGAACTGAAGAATTTTTTGAAGAGTTTTCGGGATTTCAAATCTCCGTCAAACATTAATTTATCACCTCTGCGAGATATTGTAATATTGAAGATCTTTTCAATTCTGGATTGATTTTTATCAAGCAGGGCAAACAAATTATCGGATTTCCCGATCTGGAGTGTTATCTCTTCCATAATATGAGTTTATCTAGTAATGGATTATATTTATGAATGGAATAAAAGTCAAATAAGAAAAGAATTACTAAAGGTGAGCAACCTTTATTATTAAGTCGATTTTATGTTTAACGCGATGTTCATTTGTGCTATAATCCAAAAAGTTTTTCTAAAATAATGAGGCAGAAATGAAGGAACATCTTGAAGAAATAATGAACCCTCCATGGAAACGGGTCCGGTTCTGGATAACAGCAATATTTTTTGTGATTTTAATCTCCTATCTGATCTATTTTAAGTTCATCTTAATTGATCGTGATCTGACAGCTGAAGAACTTAAATCATCTGTAGAATTTTTCAATATATCAAGTCAGTGGATCGAGAAAGAAAAAATTGAGGATGAAGATTTCAAGGGGATTGTCATGGTCCCGCAGGTATCTTTTCAGATAAGGAACAACAGCGAAAAGAAAATGAAGAATATATATATTCTGGGAGTCTTCAGAAAACTTTATGTCGGGAAAGCAATGGGTGAAGGATTTAAAATTGTCATGAAAAAAGCTGTTTTACCCGGAAATGTCAGTGAAAAGATCATTATTAACTCCACTTTCGGTTACAGAGCGACATCCAAAGAAAATTTTAATAGTGGTTCAGCTGAATGGGGTAAATCTCTTGTAGAACTTTACATAAAATCGCGAAGGTCAAAATTGTTTTTCATTAAATCCTTTTATATAAGACAGATAATTGAAGGGATGATGAAGGAAGTCCTGATAAAATAATCTCAAGGAGGCCTAATGTTCCCTAAAGAATTTTCCACAGGAAAAAAGGGAGAAAATGTTCGCTCGGATTGCTGGGTAAGGATAAAGACCGGCACAGGAGAAGGTAGAAAGATATCTGTTGTAAGCAAAGTATCAACTCTCTTTGGACAATCCATTAAAAAACTGGTAGATGATATGCTTGATTTTTTTGCTATTACAGATTGTGAACTTGAATTGAATGATCAGAGTGCTTTTCCCTTTGTTATAATGGCCAGGATAGAATCTGCAATAAGAAGTCTGGGCCTGGATAAAGGGAAAAAATATCTGCCTGAATTCTACGGAGAGATAGGGGCTCCGGTGCGTGAGCGTCAGAGAAGGTCCCGCTTGTATCTACCGGGAGATCAACCTAAATTATTCATAAATGCGGGGATACACGAACCGGATGCAATAATTCTTGATCTTGAAGATTCTGTTTCACCGGATGCAAAAGATTCTGCCAGGCTTATAGTAAGAAATGCCTTACGTGTGGTTGATTTCCTGGGATCGGAGAGAATGGTGAGAATAAACCAGCTGCCTCTCGGATTAAAAGATCTTGAAGAGATCGTACCGGAAAAAGTTGACCTTATCTTATTGCCAAAAATTGAATCTCCGGATCAGATAAAGATAATAACTGAAAAGATCGCTGCAATTAAAGCTGCCGGCAATATTAAAAGGGATGTTTTCCTTATGCCAATAATTGAGAGTGCATTGGGAATATTAAAGGCATATGAAATTGCATCTTCTTCCAAAGATATTGTAGCACTTGCAATCGGCCTCGAAGATTATACTGCAGATATAGGAACGAAAAGGACAGATGAAGGAAATGAGAGCTTTTTTGCCCGATCGATGATTGTAAATGCTGCAAAAGCAGTAGGGATCCAGGCTATCGATACAGTTTACTCTGATGTTTCAAATTCTGAAGGATTATTAGCAAGTGTTATTGAAGCTAAATCACTTGGCTTTAACGGAAAAGGGTGTATTCATCCAAGGCAGATAAGAATTGTTCATCAGGGATTCTCTCCAGGAAAAGATGAAATTGAAAAAGCCCGGAAAATTGTTCTTGCATTTGAGAAGGCGGAAAAAGAGGGTCTGGGAGTTGTTTCTCTGGGAAGCAAAATGATTGACCCGCCTGTTGTAAAGAGAGCTTTGCAAACGATAGAACAAGCCCTTAATGATTCCCTGATCGATAAGAATTGGAGAGAATAGAATGGATGAAAAAAATAAATTAGTAAGTAATGCAGCCGGGAGAGAAGTATTAATAGAAATAAACGGAGAGGAACATTCTCCTTATAAAGGTGTAGGAAAGCATATCCCTGAAGGAAACAAAGCTGCCCCGAAAATAAATTCCTGCAGCCAATTCCCTGACTCCGGAGATAAGAGGGTTGAATCAATAAAAGAGGCTCTTAAAAGATCCGGTTTACGTGACGGGATGACAATCTCTACTCACCACCATTTGAGAAATGGGGATTATGTTGCAAATATGGTATTTGATGCTGTGGCCGAACTCGGGATAAAAAATGTCCGGTGGTTTCCGAGTGCCTCATTCCCGATCCATACTCCTATCATAAAACATCTTGAAAGTGGTGTGATACACCATATTGAGGGTAGTATGAACGGCCCTCTAGGGGATTTTGCTTCCAGTGGAAAAATGAAAGGGATAGGAATTCTCAGATCACACGGGGGAAGATACCAGGCAATTCAGGACGGGGAAGTTCATATCGATATAGCTGTTATCTCTGCACCGGCAGCTGATTCATTTGGAAATGCCAATGGAGTACGAGGCAAAGCTGCATGCGGACTTCTCGGGTTTGCACTTGCAGATTCACAATATGCGGATAAAACAATTATTGTGACAGATAATATAGAACCTTTTCCCTGTATCCCGTGGCAGATCCAGGGAAATTATGTTGATCATGTTGTGGAAGTTGATTCAATAGGTGATCCGGAAAAAATAGTTTCAGGAACTACTAAACTTACGAAAAGCCCTGACAGGCTCCTTATTGCCGAATTAGCGGTTCAATTTGCCCTTGAGGCAGGAATTATAAAAGATGGTTTTTCATTCCAGGCCGGTGCAGGTGGTACCTCTCTGGCATTTACCATATTCCTTGGAAATATAATGCGTGAGAATAAAATAAAAGCCAGGTTTATAAGGGGTGGATCGACCACATATCTTACCTCCATGCTGGAGGAGGGACTTACCGATTATATCCTTGATGGACAAACATTCGATCTTGATGGTGTCAGATCGATGAGGGATAATCCGAATCACCAGAACACAAGCCCGTTCACAAGCTATAATTATCATGGGAAAGGAAATTTTGCTTCGATGCTTGATGTTGTAGTTTTAGGTGCTACTGAAGTTGACCTGAATTTCAATGCAAATGTTGTGACCCATTCAGACGGGAAATTACTTCACGGGATTGGAGGTTGGCAGAATTGTCTTTTCGGAAAAACTGTTATCCTGCCTCTGCCGTTGTTCAGAAACAGAATTCCTGTGATTGTTGATAAAGTAACTACAATAACAGGACCCGGGGAATTAATAGATGTTATTGTGACGGAAAGAGGGATTGCTATTAATCCCAGGAGAACTGATCTCATTAAAAAATTGAGCGGGAGTAAATTACCACTGAGAACCCTGGAAGAATTGAAAGCTGAAGCAGAAAAAATATGCGGAGGAGCTCCTGAAAAACCGCAGTTAATGGATAATGTGATCGCTGCGATAAAATGGGTTGACGGAACTGTAATTGACATAGTCCGCCAGGTAAAATACTAGATCAGCTTCTTAGGTATTGTTCAGTTTGTCGTGAAGTTTTTCGATATCTTTATTTGTACCTAGGACAATAAGAATATCACTCTCTTTGATAAGGAAATCTCCTCCCGGATTTAATGTAAGTCCGGAATCGGAGACAGTTCCGTTCTCTACAGAAGCTCTGTCAGGAATGATCTGCTTTATTCCGATAACATTAATATTGAATTTTGTCCTGATTGCGATCTGTTCGAGGGTTTTTCCTACAAAAATATCAGGTGGTGCCAGCTCTTCAATTACAAAGCCTGATTCAAGCGGGATATAATCCATCAGATTAGGAGATATCAGCTGATTTGCAAGTTTCCTGGCAATATCTCTCTCCGGAAATAAAACCTCATTTGCTCCGACCAGTGTAAGTATCCTTTCGTGATCTTCCGTAAGGGCCTTTGCTATTACCCGGGTTACACCGATCTCACTTAATAAATGTACAATAAGTATGCTGGACTCCAGGTCCGGTCCGCAGGAAACTACAACACAATCAACATCTTTTAATCCGAGGGAATTAAGATTATCCCTGTTGGTCGCATCCATTGTAACAGGTTGAGTTACCAGGTCTTTTATTTCATTTACTCTGTCTTTGTTTATATCTACTGCAATAAGTTCGATCTTTTTTTTTGATAAAGACCTTATAAGATTAACACCAAAACTTCCCAGTCCAATAACTACAACTTTTTTCATTCTGAACTCCTAACCGGTCATTATATTTTCTTCAGGATAATCATATACAGCTTTCGACTCTTTTTTACTTATTGCCAGTAATAAAGTCAAAGGGCCTATCCTGCCGGTGAACATTGTTACCATTATAACAATTTTTGATGTTAAAGATAATTCCGGTGTGATCCCGAGGCTCAATCCGACAGTTCCGAAAGCTGAAACAACTTCAAATAATAATTCAGAGAAACTGAATTTGTTTTCAAATGTAAGGATCAGGATCAGTGATAGAGAAATTAATAAAAAAGAGATAATGATCATTAGAAAAGCTTTTTCATAATTTTTCTGTGGGATCGTCCTGTAGAACAGATTAACTTTTTCTTTCCCCTGAAATCTTGATCTGAAATATGCAAATACCAGTCCTAGAGATGTAGTTTTAATACCGCCTCCTGTAGATCCCGGAGATGCCCCTATGAACATCAGCAATAATATGATAAAAATTGATGAAAATGAGAGAATATTAAGATCAATTGTATTAAAACCTGCAGTTCTTGCAGAGACTGACTGAAAAAAAGAACTTAATAGTTTATCTGTAACCTGAAGATCATTAGTCTTATTTATCAATTCTTCTGCAAATATAATAAAAGTTCCGGATATGATCAGAACCGTACTTACAATAAGAACCAGCTTGGAATGGATCGTAAACTTTGCAAAGGGTTTTTTTCTTTTCAGAAAGAGATATACCTCATTCAGAACAAGGAATCCAAGCCCTCCCGTAATGATAAGAAATGAGATTGTAAAATTGACTCCGGAATTAGATCTGAAAGGCTCAAACCCATTACTGAAAATTGAAAATCCTGCATTACAGAAAGCTGAAATGGAATGGAAAACCGATGAAAAAATCCTCTCCTTGATCTGAAGTCCTGAAAATTGAAAGAATAGGAGTACGGAACCCAGAATTTCGAACCCCAGAGTAAATAATATGATTTTTTTTAAAAGATCTTTCGTGCTCTTATAAGCTCCAAAAGTAAAATCATTCTCAAGAATGAGCTTACTGGATATGGAAATGGATTTACCTAAAATAAGGATTGTTAAAGTTGAAAATGTCATAAATCCGAGTCCACCCAACTGAATAAGGAGAAGAATGATCAATTGACCGGTCAGAGTGAAATGTTCTCCGGTATTTACAATTGTCAATCCGGTAACTGTGACAGCAGAAACCGAAGTGAACAATGCATCTCCGGGAGAAAGATATCCTGTATGAGTGGAGAACGGCATTATAAGAAGTAATGTCCCGGTTATAATAAGTAGAAGAAAGGTTGTAATAATGGAAAAGGAAATGTTCTTCTTCATCTTATCAAACCGATCTTTTTAAACGGCCAATACCTGATCAGGGTTTTCCCTATTATAGTATTCCTGTGAAGGGGCCCGAAGTTTCTTGAGTCAGTACTCTTTTCCCGATAATCACCAAGGAAAAAATAACAATCCTGAGGAATTTGTCTTAATTTCATATTAACTGATCTGAAGATCACATCACCTCTGTTTTTTAAAAAGGGTTCATTGAGAAGTGAATTGTTAACCAGCACATCTCCGCTCTTGATCTCTATGAATTCACCCGGGAGTCCGACAACTCTCTTTATAAGTTTTTTCCCTCCTGGCCCCGGAGGTTGAAATACTACTATATCAAAACGCTTTATTTTCCCGGCAATTAATGAATTGGAAATCAATATTTTATCACCGCTTTTAATTATTGGTGACATTGAATTTCCGATCACTTTGTACGGTGAGAACAGATAAATAAACAATAAAATTGAAAATATTGCCGCTCCGAATATATTCAACAAAATATATTTGACTGATCTGCTCTTTCTGCTTAACTTCATTAAAATGATTTTATTCCAATCATTAAAATGTGTCAATAATACTATTTTTTACTATCATGTTCGTATAATATATACTTAAATATGAATTCACATTTCTTCAAACCTAAAAAAATTGATACTTCCCGGAACCTTATTTTATTACCTTTTTTCCCGCAAAGGGAATATTTGAAAAAGATCGAGGCAGGCTCAATTAAGAAAAAGAGCATTCTGAGTAGTGTTATGTATAGTTATTCTGATTATGACGTATTGTATGGGTTTCTCGGGTATTCAAATCTGCTGACACTATTGGAATTCATTTCAAGGATAAGGGAAAAGAACATATATTTTCTTGGTACGGCAGGCAGCCTGAATCCCGATTTGAATAAACCTGAAGTTCTGAACGTGGAGAAAGTTTTCCCCGGATCAATTTTTAAATATTTTACTGATAAAGAATTCCTGAATTTAAAAAAATCTGATATTCCGGGCCTGGGAAATGCAAACGGGATCAGTGTTGATCTTATTCAACGGGAAAATCCACTTTGGTATGAAGGTGTGAAACAAATGGATATAGATATAGTAGAGATGGAAATATTTCCGTTGTGCTGGTACATGGAAAAAGAGATAACTGCACATATAGTTGTATCAGACATTGTATCTGAATCGGGTATCATTAATTTAAATAGAAAACAAATTGCGGAGGAATCTGTCAGGGGATTTGAATATATCCTTGAGAGTATAAAATGAAACAAAAAGTAATATTAACGAAAAAATTTGGAAGTAACGAGATTGAGATCCTGAAAAAAAAATATGATCTCATAATTGTTGAGGATGAGGGGAAAACACTGAAAGATATTGTTAAGGAGCATTATAATGCTGCTGCACTAATCCCTTTTTTATCTGACATTGTAAACAAAGAGATCATTGACTCTTTAAAAAACCTGAAAATAATTGCCAACTATGCCGTTGGATATAATAATATTGATTTTGAATATGCAGGTGAAACCGGAATATTTGTAACTAATACTCCTGATATACTGACAAATGCAACAGCCGATCTTACAATGGCATTAATTTTAGGTGTATCAAGGAGAATACTGGAGTCTGACAGATATATGAGAGGCGGCAGTTTCACCGGATGGGGAGCGAACCTGCTTCTGGGAAAAGAGTTGAACGGCCTTACTATGGGAATAATAGGGTTGGGGAAGATAGGCTTTGCTACTGCAGTAAGGGCAAAAGCATTTGGGATGAAGATCATTTATAGTTCGAGAACAAGGAAAAAAGAGATCGAAAAACAATATGGATTTGAATACAGAGATATGGATGATCTTATCAAAACCTCAGATATTATTTCACCGCATATTCCCTACAGCAGCAGTGTTCATCATATGTTTAACAAGGATGTCTTCAGGAAAATGAAAAAAGATACGATATTTATTAATGTTTCCAGAGGGGGTTTAATGGATGAAAATGCATTGGCTGATGTATTGGAAGAGAACCATCTTTATGGAGCCGGGCTTGACGTGTTCGAAAATGAACCTGTTGTACATAAAAGACTAACTAAATTGGAAAATGTTCTGATGACACCCCATACAGGCAGTGCTACTTTTAAAGCAAGGTCCGGGATGAGTAAGATGGTCATAAATAATATTGAACAGGCTTTTTCAGGTGATACGCCGGATAATCTTATACCGGAACTGAAAAGCATGTTAAAATATTGATAAAAATTAACGTTTAGGAGATCTTATGAAAATTTTAAGCATTGTTATTTTGTTACTTATTGTAGTATCGGGCTCGATTATCCTTCCTGCAGAATATATAAATCATAATATTGAAACGGAGATCTATCCTGATCAGAAAAGGGTAAATGTTATTGACAAAATAACACTGCCGGCCTCGTTTGACAAAGAGAGTATTCATATTCTCCTTCATGGAAATCTGAACTTAAAGACAGCCTCAGAAAATATAATAATAAGAGAGATGAAAGGGGAGATCAAGGCAAGATTCTTCGGCATAAATACTGCTGAATTTAAAGTTAGCGACAAGATCCCTCTAAAACACTATGAAATAATATTTAAGAAGAATGCAAAAGACCGTTTTAATATTAAGTTAGTATATTCCGGAGAGATATATCATAACCTCAAGCAGGTAGGAGCCGAATATGCAAGAGGATTCAGTGAAACCCCCGGTATCATATCAAATAAGGGTGTTTATCTTTCAGGATCATCATTCTGGGTGCCGTGGTTCAACGATAAGCTGGTTACTTTTAACGTAAAGGTAATTTCCCCTGAGGGATGGAGTTCCATATCGCAGGGAAAACTCTTGCAGGATTCGGATAGTGACGGAAAGCATATTTCCGAATGGAGTTCTCCGGAACCTATGGATGAAGTATATCTGATATCCGCACCTTTTCATAAGTATAAGATCAGGACGCATAATGTGAATATTTTTGCATATATGAGGACTAAAGATGATAATCTTGCAATGAAATATTTGAATACAACCGGCCAATATCTTGAAATGTACAATAACCTGATCGGGCAATACCCGTATTCAAAATTTGCACTTATCGAAAATTTCTGGGAGACAGGATACGGTATGGCATCATTCACTCTGCTCGGGTCAAAGGTTATAAGATTCCCGTTTATTCTCCACTCTTCATATCCTCATGAGCTTTTACATAATTGGTGGGGCAATAGTGTTTTTGTTGATTACGAGAAAGGTAACTGGTGTGAAGGTATAACTGTTTTTCTTGCAGATCATCTTATAAAAGAACAGAGAAAACAGGGAGCGGAATATAGAAGAACTACCTTGCAGGGTTATACAGATTATGTGAATGAGAGTAATGAATTTCCGGTATCAGAGTTTCGTGCCAGATATAATGCTTCATCATCAGCTATAGGATATGGAAAAGTTATGATGATGTTCAATATGCTGAGGCAGAGATATGGAGATGATAAATTTGTAGAATCGATACGTGATTTCTATAAGAACAACAAATTCAATAAAGCAGAATTCAGTGATATCCGTAATTCATTTGAAAAAGTTTCCGGAGAAGATCTTTCCTCTTTCTTCAGCCAGTGGGTTTATAGAAAAGGGGCACCGGACCTGAAGCTGGGAAAAGCATCGGTTAAAAAGAAGGGTAATTCTTATGATCTTAACTTTGAGGTCATCCAGTCCCAGCCTGGAGATGCGTATAATCTCCATATCCCTGTTGCAGTCTATCTCGAAGGTGAAAAAGATATGAAAATGATCGATATCGCTATGTCAGGGAAAATTCAGTCATATAAACATTCTTTTGGAAAAAATCCGTTAAGGATCGATATAGACCCGTTCTTTGATGTTTTCAGGAGATTGTCAGCTGAGGAGATCCCCCCCTCCCTTTCTAAGGTTTTCGGATCAAAAGAAGTTCTGATCATATTGCCGGCAGATGACGGGACCGGGATCCGTGAATATTACAAAAAACTTGCAGAGAACTGGACTTCAAAGAAGAATGAAATTATTAGTATTGTTAATGATAAAGATATTCAGGAATTACCGGTGGACAGCGATATATGGATGCTCGGGTGGAATAATAAGTTCAGGCCGGTTATTGAGAATGAGATAAAGGCATATAATAGTTCTATCGGGACCGATAAGGCATCAATTGGAAAAAAAGATGTCGACAGAAGAAAGAACAGTATAATTCTGGCGGTAAAGAATCCAGGGAACAGGTCAAAGGTAGTTGTTTTTGTGAGTGCAGATAATAATAAAGCTCTATCAGGCCTCAGTAGAAAACTTCCCCATTACGGAAAATACAGCTATCTTGCTTTCAGCGGAGAGGAACCCACAATAAATCTGAAAGGGCAGTGGGAGTCAAAAAACTCTCCTCTGATCAAGATATTTAAGAAAGATATATCATTTGACCACAAATCTCCTGAAAGGGAACCACTGGGTAAACTGGACTCACTTTTCTCCGCCTCAGATATGAAAAAGACCATTGAGTTTTTGGCGGATCTCAATCTTGAAGGAAGGGGACTGGGTAGCAGTGGAATTGATACTGCAGCAGATTTTATTGCTGATAAATTCAAAGAGTATGGACTGAAACCGGGAAGCGGGAATGGGGAATATTTCCAGAAATGGGATGTTAAGTCCGGACCTGACGGAAAACTGATAACCTTAAAAAATGTTATAGGTTTAATACCAGGGAAGAAAGAAAAATTAGCAGGACAGACTGTCGTAATAGCTGCCCATTATGATCATCTTGGAAGAGGTTGGCCTGATGTCAGAGAAGGGAATGAAGGGGAAATTCACCCGGGTGCTGATGATAACGCAAGCGGTGTAGCTGTTATGCTTGAGTTAGCAAAGAATCTTGGTAAGTCACTTTCTCCTGACAGGAATATTTTATTTATTGCATTTACCGGTGAGGAAAATAAGTTGATGGGTTCCGAATATTTTGTTAACAATTATAAAAAATTTCCGATCAATAAAATAATAGGTGTTATTAACCTTGATACAGTAGGGAGACTTAACGGTAAAAAGCCGATGATAATCGGATCAAATTCTGCAAAAGAGTGGAAATTCATGTTTATGGGAATAGGATATACAACCGGAATTGAAAGCGACCTTATTGCTCAGGATCTTGATGCAAGTGATCAGGTAAGTTTTATTAAGAAAGGGATACCCGGAATCCAAATATTTTCCGGCCCGCATCTCGACTATCATAAACCTTCTGATACATCTGACAAGATTGATCCGGAAGGACTTGTTAAGATCGCAAAGATCTCAAAAGAGGTGCTTCTTTATCTGTCGGAGAGAGAACTCCCGATGACATTTACCGGTAAGGCCGGAGTAAGCGGTTCAAAACCATCTTTAACAACAAAGAAAAATATGAGGGCAAGCATTGGTATCATGCCCGATTTCACATTCTCAGCAGGCGGGGTCAAAGTTGCCATGGCCATGAAATCAGCTGTCGGGAAAGATCATGTTTTGATGAAAGGAGATATTGTTACAGCAATAGGGGATAATAAAGTTTCAAATTTGAAGGAATACAGTACCGCTCTGAAAAAATACATCCCGGGACAGAAAGTTGAAATCACATTCTTAAGATCGGGAAAAGTGATGAAAGCAACCATTGCGATGAGATCGAGATAATTACCTTCTTATAAGTTTACCTAGCAGGGGCGTTTTTATGGAAATTGAATTGTGCGGGCACATTTCCTGGCAGCAATAGCATCTTATACAGGATTTATAATCATAGACAGGGTAGGGGAAATCTCCAGCATCTACCCAATTAAGAGATTTCGGATCAGTAGGACATTGAAGAACACATTTTCCGCAGTTCTTACACGTATTGTAATCTATAACAGGCTTTGGTGAGATCAGGTTCTTAAGAAAAGTGGGAAAACTTCCGGCAGATGCAAATCTTTCGAACTTTTTACGTGTAACATTGAATTTAGAATTAATAAGATCATCTATTTTGTCTCCTGCTAATTCAATATCATCGTGTGTATAGACCATAAGATCTTCGTTTGTACAAGATCTCATTGTGGGGACAAATTCAGGATTAAGATCGACAAGTTTGCAAAATACCATATCAAGTGCTATCGGGTCAGTTGAGAAAAGAAGTGTATTCATTTTGATGTTGTTTCCACCACGGGGGCCGTTTCCTTCCATTGCTATTATTCCATCCATAATAAAGAGTCTTGGTTTAACCAAATTATTTATATCATGAAGGACTTTAGAAAAATCTATGATATCAGGCATCTTTACATGGAATTCACCCTTTATCAAACCTGGTAAACATCCGAATTGATTTTTTACAGCTCCGGTGATCCTGGTAAAACCGTGAGCTTTCATCTTACTGACACTAATGATTGCATCTGAAGAAGTTACACCTTTCGCCAAAGGAATATTTTTTAAAATAACTCCCTCTTGAAAAGAGACATTTACGATCGTCTCAAAATCACCCGCCTCGATACCTCTATCATCAAATACCCTTTTAATGCCCGCTCTTTCAGCTGCTCTCTTCAAACTGCCGAAACCGGGTGAATCTCCATAAGATAATAAATAATCATTTCCCTGAAAAATATCTGCTAAGCCTGCTAATACAGCAGGATGGGTTGTTACATTTTTGTCAGGATGATCTCCGGCGAGGATATTTGGTTTGATCAATATCTTCTCTCCGGGTGAAAAAAGGGCTGAAATTCCCCCTAGAAGATCGATACCCCTTTTTAGAGAATCGAGAACTCTTGAGTGATCATAAGAATCGCATTTAATAATTACAACTTTCGGCACTAGAATAATTCGGACTGGCTTTCTGAATTATCACTCTCGTTACCATTGTTATCGACCGAAGTAATGTAGTAACTGTAATTTACACCTTTATCAACTTTATCATCCATAAATTTATTTTCAATTATTTTAGTATTGAGTACTTTGAAATCAGTTTCGTTGCCCGATTTTCTATAAATCTTATAATGTGAAAGATCTTTATCACTGACTTTCCTCCAACTTAACATAAGACCATTTGAACTTTTAAAAATGAGAATATTCCGAGGTATTTCGGGAGGGAAGATATCTTTTATATTAACAGATACAATATTGGATTTTTCGCTTATATTCGAATCACTAACTACCACAGATATGTAATAATTGTGTTTTCCACTCTGTCCTGTGTCCTTATCTTCAAAATACTCTTTTAATACTATATCTCTGTTCAGTTTCACGAAAGAGGTACCTTTTTTTTCGTCTTCTATCTCTATTTTCCTGAAGATATTGAAGCCGGCGATCTCAGGTGATTTTCTTTTTTTAGTTTTTGTAACAGGCCTTGCCCATTTGAGTTTAATAACTTTATTCTCATTAATAAGGGAAAGATCCCGAACCGGTTTAACCGGTAACATTATTTTTATCTCGTTTATTTCTGAAAGTGATGAAGATAATTTATTATAACTATAATACAGAGCCGTAAAGATCTTTTTATTTAAAAACTTTCCGGATATGTCCGGAAAAATAAAATAGTATTCTCCATTATTACTTAGTATTTGCTGAATATCCGTTTTCTTCAATAAGCGTCCCTTCTTAATGAAAATATCTGATACATTAGTCCTTTTTCCACTAATAGAAGCTACATGCCTTTCAGAGTAATAAAAATATATTTTTTTTATCAGGGAAATATCCAGTACAGTCTTATTATCTTTTAAAAATTCGGGGAATTTCCATTGGAACTTAAGATTGTTTCCAACCTGAATTACAGTGAGATCTTTTATTTTTGCAGGAAATATCTGAGGGTCCAATTTAAGAGGCCCTCTTTTCCCGCAGCTGTTCAGGATAATAAAAGAAAAAATAAGCAATATTAACGAAATTTTTGATATGATTTTTGTGTTCATTTTATACCTCTTACAAAACATTAAAGAATATATTTACTCAAATCTGTATCTTCCGCAATATCCTTCACTTTATCTATGACATATTTTTTATCAATTTTTACTTTTCCAGCACCGACATCAGAGGCTTCGAAAGATATATCCTCCATCACTTTCTCCATTATGGTATGAAGTCGCCTTGCGCCGATATTCTCAGCAGATGAATTCAGGTCTTCCGCGATCTGGGCAATCTCATGAATTGAATCATCGGTAAATTCTATCTCAATTCCTTCAGTACCGATGAGTGCAGTATATTGTTTAGTGAGAGCATTTTTAGGTTCATTAAGAATTTTGACAAAATCATCTTTTGATAATGAATCAAGTTCGACTCTGATCGGAAATCTACCTTGAAGTTCCGGGATAAGGTCCGATGGTTTTGTGACATGAAATGCACCTGCACCAATGAACAGAACATGGTCAGTTTTAACCATTCCGTGTCTGGTATTAACCGTAGTCCCCTCGATTATAGGTAAAAGATCTCTCTGAACCCCTTCACGTGACACCATTGGACCTCCACCACCACCGCTTCCTTCACGTCCTGCGATCTTATCTATCTCATCCAGGAATACTATACCCATCTGTTCGGTTCTATCAATTGCAATTTTTGAAACTTCATCCATATCCAGAAGCCTGTTCTGTTCCTCATTAAAGAAATATTCATAAGCTTCTTTGATGGTCATCTTTCTCTTTTTTGATTTTGACCCGCCAAACATATTCGGCATCATCTCGCCGATCGAAATTCCAATCTCTTCAACTCCTGACGAGGAGAATATTTCGAAAGGTGTAGAACCGCCGGATTTAACAGTTACTTCAACTATTCTGTCATCAAGTTTTCCATCTTCATATAATTTTCTCAGTTTTTCCCTTGTTTGTTCCTGGCTATCATCTTCGATATCCAATTCTCCTGCCGGGCCCTTCACTTTCTTTGGTGGTGGGAGCAGAATAGAGAGTATTTTTTCCTCAGCATTTTTTTTGGCCTTATCTTCATTCTGAGACATTTTTTCAACTTTAACAAGATCAATTGAAATTCTTACCAGATCTCTGATTATTGATTCAACATCTCTTCCTACATAACCGACTTCAGTGAATTTGGATGCTTCGATCTTAATGAAGGGTGAGCTTGTCAGTTTTGAAAGTCGTCTTGCGATCTCTGTTTTTCCGACACCTGTAGGGCCTATCATTAAAATATTCTTAGGTATAATATCGTCGGCTATATCCTTAGGCAATTGTTTCCTTCTATATCTGTTCCTCAGTGCGATTGCGACAGATTTTTTTGCATTTTTCTGTCCGATTATATATATATCAAGGCTTTTAACTATTTCCTTGGGGGTAAGGCTCATCTTACCCTTTTCATTTTCGATTGACATTATAACTCCTCTATTGTGAATATAGAGTTGGTATAGATACATAGATCAGAAGCTATTTGAAGTGATTTTTCTATGATATCTTTTGCTCCAAGATCAGAAAATCTTTTCAATGCGATAGCAGCTGATTGCGCATAAGGACCACCTGATCCGATAGCAAGTATATCCTCATCCGGTTCAATTATATCACCTGAACCGGAAAGGATAAATAGTTTTTCCTTGTCGGCAACTATCAGCATTGCTTCCAGGCGCCTCAGGATCTTATCGGTTCTCCATTCTTTTGATAACTCTATTGATGCCCTTGAAAGATTTCCATTGTATTCCTCAAGCTTTCCTTCAAATCTCTGAAAAAGAGAAAAAGCATCTGATGTGGAACCTGCAAATCCCGCAAGGACGCTACCGTTGTAAAGCCTTCTGATTTTTTTAGCTCCGTGTTTAAGAACTGTATTGCCAAAGGATACCTGGCCATCTGCCCCGATCACAACTTTATTTTTATGTTTTACACATATGACTGTAGTACTTTTTATCTGATTTTTCATAGAATAATTCTATTATCTTTTCCGATCTTAGTCAAATTGATCAATTATGGATGGAGAGGATTTATTATCAACGAAGCTTTAAAAGTATCAATACAGATATTATATTTCCTGTTTAATTATGTTAGTATAATTTAAGAACAAAAGTGAGAAAAAACAAATGCCTTTTACAGATATAGTTGGGAATAACAAAATAAAACAGATTTTAAAAAACTATCTGGATAAAGAAAGAATTCCCTATAGTATGATTTTTTCAGGTCCCCAAAGTGCAAATCTGTCCGATTTAGCTCTGGGCTTTGCTAAATCTGTGAATTGTGAAAGGAATAAAGATGATTTCTGTGATTCCTGTGACCATTGCATTGATATAAATAAAACAATATTTCCAGATGTGATATATCTTTTCCCTGACGGCCAATTCTATAAAAAAGACCAGGTCCTTGAACTTATTGAGGAGAATTATAAAAGGCCAATGATATCAGATAAAAAGATCTTTATTATGTCTGATGCAAACAAAATGAATGAAAGCTCTTCAAACTCTTTTCTTAAAGTTCTCGAAGAGCCATCCGATTCAACAATATTTATTTTACTGACCAGGAATAAGTCACAACTACTTCCAACGATCAGGTCGAGGTGCCAGATGTTGAATTTTTATTCCCCTACGAGAAAAGAGATACATGACCACCTGATCAAAATGGGTTATGACAATGAGAAAGCTGATCTTTTAGCATCGATCAGCAGATCAAGTATTGATAATGTTCTTAAGGAGGATTTCTATTCCCTTCAGAACAAGAGATCACGTTATCTTGAAATTCTTGAAAAACTGTTAAAAAAAAAGCAAATTGATGAGGTTCTTCTTGCACTTTCAGATCAGAGCAGAAGCAGGTCAGTATTTATCGATTCATTTGTAGAAATGATTAATTTGATTTCTTTAATGTTAAGGGATATAATGATTATCAAAATAGAGTTAAAGAAAGAATTTCTGATAAATGTTGATTTTAGTGAAAAATTGTTCGAGCTTCAGAAATATATAACACTTGAAAAAATACTCTACTTAATAAGAAGAATGGAATTTTTACAAAGAGATATCAAACGGAATCTTAATAGTAAGATCCTTATCCTTGAATTTATCAATAGCTATGTCTGAAATGAATAAAGCCGAGTTCAGGGTACTGACGGTCAGCATTAAGGACAGAAAGGATATAAAGCACTACAAAACCAAGAATTCGAATATCAAACCAAATGATCTTGTAATGGTAGATTCGCTATTCGGTGAGGAAGTAGGGAAGGTTATCAAATCATTCGGTGACAAATTCAATTGCCTTAGAAAAGTTGTATTAATACCAGAAATACTAAGAATTGCCGGGGAACGAGACCTCGAGGAGTTTTCTAAAAAAAGAGAATCTGAGAAAGATGCGTTCTCTTTTTGTAGATTAAAAATAAAAGAGAGAGAGATCCCGATAAAGCTTGTTAAAGTGGCATTTGTAACAAACGAAAAAAAGGCAGTGTTTTTTTTCACCTCTGAAGGGAGGATTGATTTCAGGGATCTGGTCAAAGATCTGGCAAAAAAGATAAAAATGCGGATTGAAATGAAACAGATCGGGATCAGGGATGAGACAAAGATAATAGGTGGCCTTGGAATATGCGGCCGTCAATTATGTTGTAAGACGTTTTTATCCAACATTGAACCTATAACACTTCAAATGGCAAAAAAGCAGAATCTGAGTATGAATCCACTAAAAATCTCAGGACAATGCGGAAGGCTGATGTGTTGTCTTTCTTATGAAGATGATCATGGCGGAAGAGTATATATCGAAGATAAGGATGAACTCGTCGGCTATGATGAAGAGCAGGATATGTCAGTTTCCAAAAAACCAAGAAAGTAAGATCTTTTTTATTATAACTAATTAGTTCCTGAGAAATTTTCTTATAGAGAATAGAGAAGAGAAAAATCCAATTGATGTTCCCAGTATTATTAATTTTATGAAGATGGAGACGGGAATAAAATCAAAACTCAGAACTCCTTTTGAAAGCTCAATAACAGATCTTGCATAGATCGGAATTAACTTCAATAAAGTGAATAAAATAATCGAAGCGAATATACTTCCGAAAAACCCCAGGATTCCTCCTTCGATGAGGAAAGGAATTCTGATATACCAGTCAGTTGCTCCCACAAGCCTGAGTATGGATATCTCCTCTTTTCTATAATAGATATTGATCTTAATAATATTGAAAATTATAAAGATTGAAATAAATATCAGAATACTGCTTAGAAATATCCCGGCAATAGTGATAAATCTACTCAGGGTTGTTATCTTCTCAGCCCAATCGAGGTTTACCTGTTTACTTTCAACTATGCTTAGTTTTCCTACCTCTTCAATAAGAGATGTGATCTTGGTATTTTTATTTTTTTCCTTGAACTTTAACTCGATTGAAGAGGGGAAGGGGGAGGATTTGAATTCATTAAGAATGTATTTAAGCTCCGGGAATTCTCTGGTGAACTGGATCTCACTCTGATTCTCGGAAAAGTATATAACACTTTCTACCAGAACATTGTTGTCAAGCCTCTCTGTAAGATCATCTATCAATTTCTTTTCGACACCTTCGTTAAAATAGAAAATCGCAACAATATTCTTCGAAAAATTCTGAGTGAAATTTTCAATATTCAGAGACAGGTAATTGAAAATTCCAAAAATAAGAAGTGTAAATGCGATTATTCCGAGAGATAATATATTTATAACTTTATTTCTCAGGATATTTATAACTGAATTTATAATAGCAGTTTTAATTAGGTTCATGATATTCCACCAATGCCAATATCTGAGACCAGCATTCCTTTATCAAGCCGCAGGACCCTTTTCGGGAAGAGTTTAAGGATGTTATTATCATGAGTTGCAATAAGGACTGTAATTCCGTTTATATTAATCCTTTCAAATATTTTAATTATATTTATTGAAAGATCTGTGTCCAGGTTCCCGGTAGGCTCGTCAGCAATTATTATCTTCGGATTTCCAACTATTGCCCGTGCTATTGCAACACGTTGCTGCTCTCCACCGGATACATGAGTAGGGAAGTAGTTTCTTCTATGTGTAAGGCCAACCAGAGTGAGAGCATTGATAACCATTTTATCAACTATCGATTTCTTCTCGTTCCTCGCTATAAGCGGGATTGCCACATTTTCATATATTGTCCGGTTATCAAGAAGTTTGAAATCCTGAAAAACAATACCGATATCTCTCCTTAATCTGTAAAGTTTATTGTCAGGGAGGAGATTAAGATTCATAGAATTAATTAGAATCTGGCCTCTTGAAGGAACTTCCTCCTTGTATATCATTTTTAGAAATGTAGATTTCCCGGCACCTGATGCGCCAGTCAGGAAAAGGAATTCTCCCTTTT